>NZ_RZSL01000024.1:0-24396 GCF_003997355.1 Mesorhizobium sp. M1E.F.Ca.ET.041.01.1.1
GCCTGGGCGGAAGCCGGCTTCAGCAGGGCAACGCCAGTCGAAGGATCGCGGCCGACGAGTTCCGCCTTGACGGTTTCGCCGGAGGCCAGCGTCAGCTCGATTTCCTCGCCGGCCTCGACCGCCTCCTCGGCGGCGACGAAGTAGCCGTCCCGCCAGTGGAAGGCGCTGGCCGTGCGGTGGTGATGCGTTGCGAAGCTCGCCAGCGCCGGAGCAGCGGCTGCCGCGACATCGGCAATGGCGTCGGAAAATGCGCTGAGGTTGAAGTTGCTCATATCAATCATCTCCTGGGTTCTGTGACCCAGATATCGCTCCATGACGCGCCCGCTGGTACTCGCCTGACGGCTAGTCGGCTGCCGGACTGGCCATCTGGTCAGGTCGCGGCAAATGCGGCCGCTCCGCACATATAGTGCGTGTCGCCCAAAAGCGCCGCGCGGTTTTGGGCAACGACACGCATAAAAGAAAAACATCATTCCGCCACATCACACGGGAACACGCTGATGGCCTTCGCCGCCGAAAAGCTCCAATCCGATGACACCCTGCTCGACGCCTATTCGGCCACCGTCGCCGATGCCGTCGATCGCATCGGCCCAGCCGTGTGCCGCATCGAGCGCATCGGCGCCGGCGGCCATGGCTCCGGCTTCGTCATCGCCCAGGACGGGCTGGTCGTCACCAACTTCCATGTCGTCGGCGACGCGCGCGCCGTGCGGGTTACGATGCCCGACGGCGCCGCGCGCGAAGGCCATGTGCTGGGCCGCGATCCCGACACCGACATCGCGCTGGTGCGCGCCGACGGCAGCTTCGCCGACGTCGCGCCGCTCGGCGATTCCAAGCGCCTGCGCCGCGGCCAGATCGCGATCGCGATCGGCAATCCGCTCGGTTTTGAATGGACCGTCACCGCCGGCGTCGTTTCGGCGCTCGGCCGCTCGATGCGCGCCTCGACCGGCAGGCTGATCGACGACGTCATCCAGACCGATGCCGCGCTCAACCCCGGCAATTCCGGCGGGCCTCTGGTGTCGTCGACGGGCGAAGTGATGGGCGTCAACACCGCCATGATCCACGGCGCGCAGGGCATCGCCTTCGCGGTCGCCTCCAACACCGCCAATTTCGTCATCTCCGAGATCATCCGCTTCGGCCGCGTGCGCCGCGCCTTCATCGGTGTTTCGGCCGACACGACCAATCTGCCGCGCCGGGCAGCGCTGCTGTCGCAGGTCTCGACCAACACGGCCGTGCGTCTGCGCAGCGTCGAGAAGAACGGCCCCGCCGCGAAGGCCGGCCTGAAGGAAGGCGACATCATCGCCGCTATCGACGGCCGGCCGGTCACCGGCGTCGACGACCTTGTGCGCATGCTCGATGCCGAGCGCATCGGCCGCGAAACGCTTTGCACCGTCGTGCGCCGCAGCGGCGTCAGCCAGGTCGTGGTGACGCCGGTGGCAAGGAACGGCTAGGCCCGCCGTCACCGGCTATCGCCCAGCTGGCCGTTGATCCCTCTACAAATTGCACCTGAAATTCGGGGCTGGGAGGGATTGGCTTGATGACGTCGATCAGCACGCCGTTTGGATCCCTGGTGATGAAATGGCGCTGGCCGAAGGGCTCGTCGCGCAATGTATGAAGGACCGGCAGACCAGCGGCAACGATACGCTCATAGACCGCATCGGGGTCGCGCACCTCGAAATTGATCAGCAGGCTGGAGGTCCGTCCGCGCCCCTGTTCGGGAATCGTCTCGTGGTCGCCCTGGACGATGCCGAGATTGACCCGCCTGTCCTCGCTCGAGCGCAGATGCACATACCACCCGCTTGTAAACAGCGGCTCGAAGCGGAAATGCTTGATATAGAAGTCCGCCGTGCCCGCGACATCGCCGGTCATCAGCACCGGATAGTAGCTCGTCGTCTTCATCTTTCTTTCTCCTACCACATAACATACAGTCTGTATGTAAGTGCAATAACATACAGGCTGCATGTATGCAAAGAGAGTCTGGACGCCGCTCCAATCGGGACCGCACCGAAGCGACGCGGGCCGATCTGATCCGCGCAGCGCGAAGACTGTTTACGGAGAAATCCTATGCCGAGACCGGCACGCCGGAGATCGCCGCCGCCGCCGGCCTGACACGCGGTGCGCTCTACCATCACTTTGCCGACAAGCAGGCGTTGTTCGCCGCTGTCGTCGAGCAGGAGGCAGCGACAGTGGCGGCGGAGATCGATCGCGCCTCGGCGCCGTCGCTATCCGCCCGCGATGCCTTGATCGCCGGCTCCGACGCCTATCTCGCGGCAATGCGCGCACCCGGCCGCACGCGGCTTTTGTTGCTCGATGGCCCAGCCGTGCTTGGCCGCGCGGCGATGGACGACATCGACAACCGCCACGGCAACCGCTCGCTGCGCGAGGGGCTTGTCGCCGCGATGCGGGCGCGAGCGATGACCCGATTACCGGCTGAGGCACTGACCGCTTTGCTGGCCGCCACCTTCGACCGGGCAGCACTTGCCATCGAGGCCGGCGCATCAGAGGAGGATTATCGCGCCGTGCTTATAGCGCTCATGGACGGCTTGTCTCCGGCCCCTCCTCCGTCCAAACACCCGGCTCCAGCTCGTTGAAGCAGCCGAGCTGCCGCTTGAACTCATCGATCAGCCAGGACGCCGCTGGCTTCGGGCTGCGGTCGCTGCGGTGCATAGCATAGAGCGGCGAGCGCACCTCGCGATAGGGTTCGAGATCGAGCTCGACCAGCCGGCCGCTGGCGAGATCGTCGGCAATCAGCCAGCGCGGCAGGCCGCCCCAACCAAGACCTTCGCGCATCAGCGCGTGCTTGGTGCGCACATCCGTCAATCGCCAGGTGCGGTAGGCAAAGACGCCATAGTCGCGGCCGCGCGTCCGCTCCGACTGGTCGGAGACGACGAGCTGGATATGCTCGCGCAGATCCTCGATGGCCACAGGTTTCGGCAGTTTCGTCAGCGGGTGGTCGGGTGCCGCCGCCGGCACCATCGAGGTGAAACCGATGCGCAACAGATTGACATCGGCATCGCCTATCAGTCCGCCGAAGCCGAGATCTGACTGGCCATTGACGACCTGATCGACGATCAGGCCGAGCGAGCCGATATAAAGCCGCAGCATCACCGCCGGGAACTGCGCCTCGAAGGCTTTCAGCACCCGCACCAGGGCTGGCGAAGGCAGCGCCACGTCGACCGATACGGTCACCTCCGCCTCCAGTCCCTGCCGATAGCCATCGGCGCGCGAGCGGATGCGCTGCAGGACGCCGATCATGCGCCGCGCGTCCTCCAGCATGGCCTTGCCGACATCGGTCAGCTGCGGCTCGCGCATACCTTCGCGCTCGAACAGCTTCAGGCCGAGCTGCGCTTCGAGATTGGCGATGCCGTAGCTCACCACCGACTGCGCCCGGTTGAGCTTGCGCCCGGCGGCCGAGAAACTGCCGGTGTCGGCCACCGCCACCAGGATCTGAAGTTGGTCGAGCGTTGGATTGGGCTGCATGATCAATCCATACTTTAGATGGATACCATGCAAACTATACCAGTTTTCCAGATAGAGCCGCAATCCCATATTGGCGGGGAAAGTTTCAATCCAACCCCAAGGGGACACCGCCATGTCTATTCTGCTTGTTACCTCCAGCCCGCGCGGCGCTGCTTCGCATTCGACCCGCGTCGCTACCGACCTTGCTCAGAAGCTGGTTGCCGCCGATCCGTCGAACACGCTTGTCGTGCGCGATCTGGTTGCCAACCCGCTGCCGCATATCGACCCCGACTATGCCACCGGCATCTATACGCCGGCCGAAGCCCGCACACCGCGTCAGGCCGAAGTCGTCGGGGTTTCCGACGCCGTGCTCGACGAGCTCTTTGCCGCCGACACCGTGATCCTTGCGACCGGTTTCATCAACTTCAACATCTCCTCGACGTTGAAGTCGTGGGTCGATCACGTCGCCCGCTCGGGCAAGACTTTTGCTTACGGTGAGAACGGCCCGAAGGGCCTCGTCACCGGCAAGAAGGTCTATATCGTGCTCGCTTCCGGCGGCATCTATTCGGAAGGTGCGGCCGTTCAGATGGACCACGCCATCCCCTATCTGCGCAGCGTGCTCGCCTTCCTGGGCATGACCGATGTCGAGGTCGTCCGCGTCGAAGGCGTCGGCATGGGCGCCGATGCGGTCACCGCCGCGCTCGCCAGGGCGACCGCCAAGGTCGACGCGATCGCCGCCAGGGCTGGCGATGCCGTCGCCGCTGCGGCATAGTCCATTGTTCTGATAGAAACGCAAAAGGCAGGCGTCACCGGCGCCTGCCTTTTCATTTGCCGGTTATCCCGGATACCGGTCCGGCTTCAGCCGAATATCCTCTCGCCCTGCTCGTCGACGAGTTGGATGCCTTTCTTGATCGAGATGTCGACGGCGTCGTCCAGACCGGCGAAACGGTCGGCGCGGATGAAGCGATGCTCCTTCATCACGCCGTCCACCTCCTTCGAGACGACGCCGCAGGTCTGGTACTGGCCGTCCGCCTTGTAGGGCGTGGCGCTGATCAGGAATCCCTTGTGCTCGACCTGCTTTGCCGGCTTCGCGCTTGCGGGCTCGTTCGCCTCGCCACCGCCGCCGAAAAGACGTTTCAGAAAAGACATAGCGCATCCTCCAACGGCAATCGTCCTGCATCACATAGCGTGTTGCAGGACGATTTTCACTACAGCATGATCCCGAAAAGTGCGCAGCGGTTTTCGGGATCCCTTGGCTTGGCGAGCAACAGCCGCCTCAAGCCTGCCCCGCTCAGTGGCGCGTCAGGGCCTCGAGCGCCGCGGCGGCGTCTTCCAGGATGCTGATCGCCTCGGCCTGCTTGTCTTCCGGCGCATCGACGATATCGCTGAGCGCGGCGCGCAGCCGGTGGCGCAGCGCACGGAAGCGGTCGCGCTTTTCATCCCGCTTTTCATGGCGGCCGCGCCGGCCGCCGTCTTCACTGTCGTCGCCCCAGCCGAACCAGTCGCGCGCCTTGGCCATCTTGCGGCCGAAACGCTCGAGATGGTCGAGCACATGGTCGATCATCTCGCGGTTTTCCTCGAGATGCGCCCTGCCCGCCTCGGTGATCGAAAACACCTTCTTGTTGCCTTCGCTGGACGAGACGGCATAGCCAGCCTCTTCAAGGAAAGTCAGGGTCGGATAGACCACGCCCGGGCTCGGGCTGTAGATGCCGCTGGTGCGCTCCTCCAGCGCCTTGATGATGTCGTAGCCGTGGCGTGGCGCCTCGGCCAGAAGCGACAGCGTGATCAGCTTGAGATCGCCATCAGCCAGCATGCGGCCAGCGCGGAACATATCGCCGGGGCCACCGCGGCCGCCGCCGCGCATGCCCTGCCCGAACGGCCCGAAGCCGCCGCCGCGGCCGCCGAAGCGACCGGCCATATGCATGAACATGCGCTCGCCGAAATGACTGTGTCTGTGCATGGATTGCTCCTTGAGTTATGTCTTACGATATATCTTAATTAGGTCGCAATCCCCACCGAGTCAAGATATATCTTACGATGTATCTAAAAGCGCCGCCAGCCGGATTGATTTCATGAGAGCCAGCCGCTAGAACGCCCCACGAGGGTCGCCGACCGCTCCGTAAGCGTCTGACGTCAAGCAACGCATCCACCCCGGTCCTTCCGGGCATATGCCGAGAGCCGGCAAGAGGATGCCATGCGACGGACCGATGTTTCGGGAAAATCCCAATGACTGCAAGAAATCGGCGCAGGAAGCTGCCTGCGCGCTATGCCTCTGTCGTCAGCCCTCTGGTGCTGTCGCTTTTGATGACCTTCATCGTCTCGTTCATCTCGACGCTGAAGAGCCTCGGCCTTCATCCCAACCTGCCCGCCATCTGGCTGGCCGCCTGGGGCCTGTCCTGGCTGGTGGCGTTTCCGACCCTGCTGCTGGTGCTGCCCGTGGTGCGCCGCATCGTCGGCTGGCTGTGCGAGCCGGCGGCCAAGTGACCGGTGCTGGGAAGGCCCGCAATGCATTCGGGCCTTCCCCATGGAGAGCAGGCAGACGAAACTCGGCTACCAGCGGCCTTTGCGGCGGTTCCAGGCGTAGAGAAGATCGGCGAAGCGGTCATAGGCAAGGCGCGTCAGCCGCAGCGCGATCGGGTTGCCCAACAGTGTCGCCAGCCAGCCCTCACCCGGTGTTATCCGCCAGACCGCGATCGCCACATCCGCGCCGACCAGCAGCCTACCCCCGGCATCGGTCGCATGCAGCCGGCGGCGGATGTCCTCCAGCGAAGCGCCGAACGCGGAAAGTGCTGCCGGCTCGACATTGATGTCGCGGAATTCGATGCGACCGGCCCTGACCGCCTCGATCAGCCGCCGCCTTTGGCGCCTGATGCCGGCATCGCAGACCGGGCAGCGCGTGTTGTACCAGACGGTCAGCAGGGGCTTGGACATGGAATGACTTTATCGGGAATGCGGCGCGGCCGCGCAATGGCCGCGCCGGTCCATGCCTTAGCCGGAGCGTCACCCGAGCGAGCTGATGATCTCGCGATAGGCGAATTCCGGAAACGCCTTCATTGTCCGCGTCCTCACATTGCCGCCGGAGGACAGCATCAGCGCGAAACGGGCAAGCACCGCATCGTCCGGCGCCTCGACGATGGCGACCATGTCGCACTCGCCCATGGTCAGATAAAATGCCTTGAACGATCCGCCCATCTCCCCCAGCAGCTTCTTGGCGGCGTCGAGCCGCTTCGGCGACTCCCGCACGTTCCTGGCGCCCAATTCGGTCCAGTTGATAAGCACGATGTAGGTTGTCATGGCACACCTCCTCCGGGGCCACGGAGCAGGCGCCTGGCCGTCAAGGCCGGCGCCGGGGCGGGCATCCGGCTTGTCGCCCACAAATGCATCCGACCGCGAAAGTATCCTCCTGTCGGGTAGCCCCGGCAAGGCGGCAATGCGATGGCTGGAAACGCAAAAGGGCGCCCGAGGCGCCCTTTCAAATTGCTGGACTGATTTCCCTATCAGCGGTGCCAACCCTCATCGGGTGTCGCCCGCCCGAGTTAGTGAGCAACATCAATTCCCGCCACAAAAAGCCCGTCCGCGGTACCGCGCCCGGTCAATACGACCCGAACGCCGTGATAGAGTTTCTTACGAAAGTCGTCCGCAACGCCGCATAGAGTGCCGGTCATTGTTGGCATGCCCGCCAGGTTCACTCTATCCGGACAGCGGAATGACGGCCCTTCTACATAATCGACGGAAAATTCGAGCTGCGTATTTTGCCCTATCAAGGCAGCCGACCAGAGCGGGCACACAGTCAGGATAGTTGCGCGGACAATAACCCCGGAAATTAAAGGCAACACGAGAATACCAAACCCGGAAAGAAAGAGAGTCTTGCCGGATACGTTCGGGCTTTGGAGGTCCTTCGCAAACTTTCGGCAGCAAAGAGCCAAAATCAAGCAGCCGACCGGTATAGCTACCGATTTCGCGATCATATCGTGGCTGCTCACGTAAGCCTGCGACGGCACGAAGGAATAGCCGAAAGTCGTGGCTTCAAGCAGGATCAATGAGTGAATTGCGAAGCCGAATAGACAGAAGATGAAGACCCTTGGGAGGAGGCGGCGAAAGGGCCGTCTGACTACCGCCTCTCCCATCAGGGTGCCTGACCTAGCTGTCGAGGAAGCTTCTCAGCTTGCGCGAGCGGCTCGGATGCTTGAGCTTGCGCAGCGCCTTGGCCTCGATCTGGCGGATACGTTCGCGCGTGACCGAGAACTGCTGGCCGACCTCTTCCAGCGTATGGTCGGTGTTCATGCCGATGCCGAAGCGCATTCTGAGCACGCGCTCCTCGCGCGGCGTCAGGGAAGCAAGCACGCGGGTCGTCGTCTCGCGCAGATTGGCC
Source organism: Mesorhizobium sp. M1E.F.Ca.ET.041.01.1.1 (assembly GCF_003997355.1). Taxonomy (NCBI): domain Bacteria; kingdom Pseudomonadati; phylum Pseudomonadota; class Alphaproteobacteria; order Hyphomicrobiales; family Phyllobacteriaceae; genus Mesorhizobium; species Mesorhizobium sp. M1E.F.Ca.ET.041.01.1.1. Next base: position 7,826 of record NZ_RZSL01000024.1, read on the forward strand.
TGGATCGCCGCGTCGATCGGCAGGATCGCCATCTTGTCCTCGATGAAGTCGCCGAGATGCGAATCCTCCTCGTCGCCGACCGGCGTTTCGAGCGAGATCGGCTCCTTGGCGATCTTCAGCACCTTGCGCACCTTTTCCAGCGGCATGGCAAGCTTCTCGGCCAATTCCTCCGGCGTCGGCTCGCGGCCGATCTCGTGCAGCATCTGGCGCGAAGTGCGCACGATCTTGTTGATCGTCTCGATCATGTGCACCGGGATACGGATGGTGCGCGCCTGGTCGGCGATCGAACGGGTGATCGCCTGCCGGATCCACCACGTGGCGTAGGTCGAGAACTTGTAGCCGCGGCGGTACTCGAATTTGTCGACCGCCTTCATCAGGCCGATATTGCCTTCCTGGATCAGGTCGAGGAACTGCAGGCCGCGGTTGGTGTATTTCTTGGCGATCGAGATGACGAGGCGCAGGTTCGCCTCGACCATTTCCTTCTTGGCGATAGCCGCCTCGCGCTCGCCCTTCTGCACCTGGTTGACGATCTTGCGGAATTCCAGGATCGAGATCGCCGTCTCGGTGGCGAGGCTCTGGATCTCGGCGCGCAGCTCCTTGATCGCGTCCTTCTCGTTCTTGGTGAATTCCTTCCAGCCGCGCGACGTCAGGTTGGCGATCGAGCGTGTCCAGTTCGGATCGAGCTCCGAGCCCTGGTATTCCTTGAGGAACTCCTCGCGGCGCACGCCGTAGCTTTCGGCGAGCCGAAGCAGCCTGCCTTCGTTCTGCACCAGGCGCTTGTTGATGTCGTAGAGCTGCTCGACAAGCGCCTCGATGCGCGCGGTGTTGAGCGACAGCGACTTCACCGCCTTGATGAGCTGGTCCTTCAGCTCCTTCAGCCGGCGGTCCTGGCTGGGCGAAAGCGTGCCTGCGGCGGCGAGACGGTTCTCGACCTGCTGGTCCTGCAGCTTGCGCAGCTTCTTATAGGTGTCGGCGATGACGTCGAGCGTCTCCATCACCTGCGGGCGCAGTTCCGCTTCCATCGCGGCGAGCGACAGGCTTGCCTCGTCCTCGTCGTCTTCTTCTTCCTCCAGCCCGCGCGTGTCCGCGCCGACATTGGTGATGTCGTCTTCTTCGTCGCGCGCTGCCGCGCGGCCGCGCGGCTTTTCCTCGGGCTTGGGCGCTTCCTCGATGCGTTCGACGACCGGCGCCTGCTTGGCCTCGGGGCCGGCATAGGTTGCCTCGAGGTCGATGATCTCGCGCAGCAGGATTTTCGATTCGTTGAGCTCGTCGCGCCAGATGATGATGGCCTGGAAGGTCAGCGGGCTTTCGCACAGGCCCGCGATCATCGTCTCGCGGCCGGCCTCGATGCGCTTGGCGATCGCGATTTCGCCCTCGCGCGACAGAAGCTCGACCGAGCCCATCTCGCGCAGATACATGCGCACCGGATCGTCGGTGCGGTCGGTCGGCTCTTTCTTGGTGGTCGTGGTGGCGACGGCGGTGCCGGTCTGCTCGGCAAGCTCGTTGGCGTCCTCTTCCGAATCGCCGCCGGCGTCGGCGGCCTCGGCCTCCTCGCCCTGCTCGTCGTCCTCGACGACGTTGATGCCCATGTCGGAGAGCATCGCCATCGTGTCCTCGATCTGTTCGGAGGTCACTTCCTCCGAAGGCAGCACCGAGTTCAGTTCGTCCATGGTCACATAGCCGCGCTTCTTGGCGGCCTTGATCATCTTCTTGACAGCATCATCGGAAAGGTCGAGCAGAGGGCCATCGGTGGCACCCTCACGTTCGGTCTCGACCTCTTCCTTTTCCTTTGTCGCCATTCTTTGTCGTCTCCAAGCGGCTGAATATCAACCGCGTAAGCTGCCGGACCGGTCATACCGGATGCGCTCGCAACAGAACGCTTCTTGCCGGGCCAGTAACCGCATCTCTCGTTAAGTCCAGATTAACCCTGGTATCTGTGGCAGGCGTTATGCCTGTCCAGTGACCAGCACCTCACATCGCTCAAATTTCCCGCCGACGCCGGGGCACGGTTAACGTTTCGAATCGTCCTGATTCCGCCAATCTGCCAGAAGGTCAAGCGCCTCTGGCATGATTCGCATGAAAAAAGCGAATCAATTACCCGACTTAGAGGCGTCGATTCGACGCGCCTGCGCATTTCCACTTCATTTTGGAGCAGGTTCGGACCTAAACGCGTCCAGCCCTGCCCGATGAAACGCCGAACCCTTCGATCAGCGCTTCCGTTGCCTGTACATCGTTGAATTGCGCTTGAATCTCGACGAGATGCCGGAAGTTTTCATCCGAAGGGTCTGCATCGAGCGCCGCCTGCGCCTGTTTCAGCTCTCTATGTAATGTGCGGGCGCTGCGCTGCAAGTGCAGCGCCTGGTTGAAGGCGTCGCGGGCATCGTCAAGCGCTGCGGTTTCGAGCGCCGGCCACTGCCTCGCCCGCTTGATCAGCGCCACCGCACGCTCCCAGATAGCGCCGCAGCCGGCGCGCTCGACCGTGGCGATGACCGCGTCGCGATCATCGGCCGCGTCATGCGCCATCGCATCGAGGATGGCGGCGTGCAGCCGCCTGAGATCCGAATTGGCGAGGTCGAGGAATTCGACATGGGCGAAATTCTCGTCGATCAGCGCCGGGTGGTTGATCAGCGCCACGATGATCGTCGCCTCGCGCACCGACATGCCCTCGCCTGCGCGCTTGACCAGCGCCGAGCGGCCGAGGCTTTCGGTGATGGCGGCGCGCCCGCCGGCCGCCGCACCCCGCCCGAACGCTCCGCCGGGCGCCGAACTCCTGCCGCGCTCGCCCGGCCGGCCGTCCTGGCGTCCCCCCTGATGACCTTGCCGTGCGCCGCGCTGCGAGCCGAAGAAGCTCAGCACCCTTTCGCGCATCTCCTGCTGATAGTGGTAGCGCAGGCTCTCGTCGCGGATGCGGCCGGCGAGCTCGCGCAGCGTCTTTTCAAGCTCCGCCCGCCGCTCGGGCGTGTCGAAGACGCCGCCGGCCGTCTCGCGCATCCACAGAAGGTCGGCAAGCGGTCTCGCTTCCGCCAGCACGGCGCGGAAGGCGTCGGGACCGTCCATCTTGACGAGGTCGTCCGGGTCCTTGCCCTCGGGCAGCAGTGCGAAGCGCGCCGAGCGCCCGGGCTGGATCGCCGGCAGCGCGAGGTCCGCGGCGCGCCACGCCGCCTTCAGCCCTGCCTGGTCGCCGTCGAAGCAAAGCACCGGCTCGCCGGCCATGCGCCACAGAAGCTCGAGCTGGTTCTCGGTAAGCGCAGTGCCGAGCGGCGCCACGACGTTCTCGAAGCCGGCCTGCGCCAGCGCGATCACATCCATATAGCCTTCGACGGCGATCACCGTGCCGCCCTTGGCCACCGCTTTGCGGGCGCGGGCGAAATTGTAGAGCACATTGCCCTTGTGGAAGAGCTCGGTCTCGGGCGAGTTCATGTATTTGGCCAAAGCGTCCGGCGCCAGCGCCCGCCCGCCGAAGGCGATGATCCTGCCGCGCGAATCCGGGATGGGAAACATGATGCGGTCGCGGAACCAGTCGTAGGAGACGGGGATGTCGTCGCCATGCCGCACCAGCCCGCAGGCCTCGATGTCGGCCTTCGGCACGCCCTTGGCGGCAAGATATTCCTTCAGCGCGTTGCGGCTGTCCGGCGCATAGCCGAGCCGGAAGGACTGCTGCGTCGCCGGCGTCAGGCCGCGGTCGCGCAGATAGGCACGCGCCTTTGCGCCTTCCGGTCCCTGCAAGCGCTCCTGGAAGAAGACCGTCGCCATCTCCATGACGTCGGTCAGGCTGGCGCGTTCCTTCTCGCGCCGTTCTTCCTGGACGTCGCGCACCGGCATCGGCACACCGGCCATCTCGGCGATCTTTTCGACCGCTTCGGGGAAGCTCATGCCGTCGAGCTCGGTCAGGAACTTGAAATGGTCGCCCGTCACCGAGCAGCCGAAGCAATGGTAGCGGCCCTTCTTGTCCTCGCAGTGGAAGGACGGGCTCTTCTCGCCATGGAACGGGCAGCAGGCCCAATAGTCGCCGCGCGACGTATTGGTCTTCTTCCTGTCCCAGGAGACGCGCTGGCCGATCACCTGGGAAATCGGCACACGGTCGCGTATCTCGTCGAGGAAAGCGGGCGGAAAGCGCATCGGGAAAGGCTCGTTTACCCTCCATATAATCGAGCCGCCCGGGCGCGACGACTCCTAAAGCCCATCGTACCCGCTTTTCACAGATGAAGAGAAGGCGGCCAAGCGGCCGCCTTCCTGGTGTTCGGATCGTTGCCGGATCAGTGCGCGGCGATCGCGCCGAAGACGATGCCGGAGACGATGCTGACCAGCAGGTAGTCGTTGCTTACGCGGATCCACTCCTGGCCGGGGCCGGGCCGGCGCAGTCCATAGCGGTGCCAGTCGCGAACCGCCTGATGGCGCTTCCAGCTGGAATATTTCTGGCCGTTGCGCCAATGGCTGCGCTTAACCATCACCTTCTTCTTGACCACGACTTTCTTCTTCACGACGCCCGGCTTCTGCCAGTCGACCCGGGTGTAGTTCGCCTGCGGCGCGGTCGGCTGAACGAGCGGCGCGGCCTGGCTCGAAAAGGCCGTGGCGGCCAGCATCGCGGCGGTAACGGCGGAAAGTATGAGACGCTTCATGGTCGGTGCTCCTTGGTTGTCGATAGGCAAGGAGATAGCCGTGCCCGCATGAACCGAAACTGAACACTTGGATTACAATTCTGTAATGATTTCCAGCTCTTATATAAGAAAATTCAACAATCATAGGAAACTGAAACGACCGTCGGCTCGGCCCGCGCGCGACGGCCGCCGCCCGATCCCCGCGCCGCATGCAACCAATGTGCCCTCTATCCATTTCCGACACACGCCGTCGCGTGCCGAACGTCGGTCGCATCGGGCAAAATTTATTATCCGGCTAATGTAAACCGCTGTAGTCTTGACCTTCGAAATGCTCGCGATTCGCACCCTTTCCCGCTTCCTTGCCGCCTCGTCGCGAGGTCCGGCATGAGCGGTTCCGTCGTCCTTCTGCACCTTGCCGGCGCAGTGGCGCTGATGCTGTTTGCCACCCGTATGGTGAAGACCGGCGTCGAACGCGCCTATGGCGACGTGCTGCGTCACAGGCTGCGCGCCACCATGCGCAATCCGCTGATGGCGGTGCTGGCCGGCTGCGGTCTCGCGATCGCCTTGCAGAGCTCCACCGCCGTCACGCTGCTGGTCGGCTCGTTCGCCGGCGCCGGCATCGTATCGGGCGCCGCCGGGCAGCTTGCCGTACGCGGTGCCGAGATCGGCTCGGCGCTGGTGGTCAAGCTGCTGACCTTCGACCTGTCGCTTCTGGTGCCGGTCTGCCTTGTCGCCGGCACGGTCATGTTCATGGCCACCGAGCGGCGCGACTGGCGCCAGTTCGGCCGCATCCTCGTCGGCATCGGCCTGCTTCTTTTATCGCTGGAGATGATCGGCCAGGCCTCGGAGCCGCTGCGCCAGAGCACGCTGATGCCGATGATCGTCAATTATTTCTCCGGCGATCCGGTGACGGCCTATCTGCTGGCCGCACTCATCACCTGGCTGTTCCACTCCTCCATCGCCGCCGTGCTGCTGATGGTGACGCTGGCCGGCCGCGGCTTCATCCCGCCGGAGCTCGGCATCGTGCTGGTGCTCGGCGTCAATCTCGGCTCCTCGATCATCGCGCCGCTGCTCACCCGCAATGCCGATCCAGGCGTCCGCGTGGTGCCGATCGGCAATCTCTTGATGCGCGGCATGGGCTCGCTGATCATGCTGATCCTGTTCATGACGCTGAAGCCGCCGGTCGGCTTTCTCGGCGCGACCGGGCCGGACCAGATCGTCAACGCCCATATCCTGTTCAACGTGATCATCCTGCTTGCCGGCCTGCCGCTCGCCGGCCTCGTCTATCGTGCTTCCGAGAGCATCGTGGCGCTCGGCGCCAAGCCCGAACCGGCGGCGGCGCTCGATGTCGTCGAATTGTCGGCGCTGAACGAGAGCGCGCTCGACACCCCGAGCCAGGCGCTGGCCAACGCCACCCGCGAAGTGGTGCGGGTCTGCGAGACGGTCGAGATCATGCTGAAGCGCATCATCGAGCTCTACGAGAGCGCCGACAGCGACAAGATCAAGGCGCTCGCGGCACTCGACGACCGCGTCGACCGGAAGCACGCGGCGATCAAGCTCTATCTCGCCAAGGTCACCAAGAACCGGCTTAGCGAGGACGAGGCGCTGCGCTGCCAGGAACTGATCGGCGCCTGCGTCAAGCTGGAGCAGGTCGGCGACATCATCGTGCGCAACATGCTGGTGCATGTCAGGAAAAAGCTGGAGCGCGGCCTGGAGTTCACGCCCGAAGGCTGGCGCGAGCTTAGCGCCTTCCATGCCTCGGTGCTGGCCAACGCGCGGCTTGCCTTCAACGTGCTGGTGTCGCGCGACCCGGAAACGGCCCGCCAACTGGTGCTGGAAAAAGACCTGCTGCGCGAGCGCGAGAAAGAGACCAGCGCCAGCCATTTCGTACGCCTGCGCGACGGCACGGCCAGAAGCGTCGAGACCAGTTCCATCCATCTCGACACCATCCGCGACCTCAAGCAGATCAACTCGCTGCTCGCCTCCATGGCCTATCCCGTGCTCGAGGAACGCGGACTGCTCGGCGGCTCGCGGCTGAAGGCCGGATAGCAAGCCGCAAAATTGCGGCTGTGACATCAACTTGGGAACAGGGTTCCGTCGTCGGCGCCAAAAGCGGAAAAATTAGTCTTTGCTCCTCCAGCCATCCGTCGGCTAAGCATCGGATCGGGCCCACCGGGAGGATAGTTGTTGGATACCCATTCGCGCAGCTTCGTCAAGGCGCTCTCGTGGCGCGCCACCGGCACCATCGACACGATGATCATCTCGCTCGTCGTCACAGGCAGCATCAAGCTTGCTGCCGCTATCGGCCTGACCGAAGTCGCCACCAAGTCGCTGCTCTATTATCTGCACGAGCGGGCGTGGCTGAAGATCCCATATGGGCGCAGGATAGCCGATGCGTGAAGGCGCAGTTGAGCCCTCTCAAGAAAAGCTAAAGCGGCGTCGACAATTTCTGCATTGCCGGCAGCACGTATCCATGGTTTGACGCCCTGCATTCATTTCAAGCCTTTGCGCCATGCTGCCGCTGATTGCCCTGTTCATTGCCGCCTTCGCTTTCGGCACGACTGAATTCGTCATCGCCGGCGTGCTGCCGGAGGTGGCGGAAGGCCTCGGCGTTTCCGTGCCCACCGCCGGCTATCTCGTCTCCGGCTATGCCTGCGGCATTGCGATCGGCGGTCCGCTTCTGGCGCTTGCAACCAGCAGGGTCTCGCGAAAGCCGCTGCTCATCGGGCTGACGATTGCCTTCACCCTCGGCCAGGCCGCCTGCGCGCTGGCGCCCGATTTCACCTCGATGCTTCTGCTACGTATCGCAACGGCCGTGGCGCATGGCTGCTATTTCGGCGTCGCCATGGTGGTCGCGGTCGGCCTGGTGCGCGAAGACCAGCGCGGTCGGGCCGTGGCGGTCATCCTCTCGGGGCTCACTGTCTCGAACGTCATCGGCGTGCCGGCAGGCACCGCGATCGGCGGTTTCTGGGGCTGGCGGGCGACCTTCTGGGTGATGTGCGCGCTGGGCGTCGTCGCGATCGTCGCCATGGCCGCGTTGCTGCCGCGCACCGCAGGCGCCGCCAACCGGCCCGCCGGCCTGTCGCGTGAAGTGCGCGTGCTCGGTCGCCAGCAGGTCTGGACCTCGCTGATCCTCATGCTCATGCTGATGATTGGCCAATTCGGCCTCTTCACCTACATCACGCCGACGCTGCTCGAAGTCACCGGCCTCGACGAAAGCCTGATCCCTTGGGTGCTGCTGCTCAACGGCGTGGGCGCCACGATCGGCGTCTTTCTCGGCGGCAAGCTCGCCGACTGGAAGCTGATGCCGTCGCTGATCGCCATGCTCTTCCTGCAAGCGGTCATGCTGGCCGCGATCTACGCCATCAGCCCCTATCCGGTACCGATGGTCGTTGCCATCGTCATCTGGGGCGGCCTCAACTTCGCCATCGGCGCGCCGATCCAGACCCGCATCCTCGCCTGGACCGCGGATGCCTCGAACCTTGCTTCTTCGCTCATCCCGTCCGGCTTCAATGTCGGCATCGCGCTCGCCGCCTCGCTGGGCGCGGCGATGCTCAATGCCGGCTTTGGCTATCGCAGCCTGCCGGTCGCCGGCGCTTTCGCCATGCTGGTGGCCGTGCTTGTGGCGCTGGCCTCCCAGGCGTGGGAATGGCGCAGCCGCGCGACGCCGCCGCTGCCCGCTGCCGCCGAATAGAGCGCCAGGCACCTTCGTTGTCGGTGTACCGCCTCAGACCGCAGGCGGCGAATGTCCGGAGCCGCCGGCAAGGATCGACGACAAGCCGCGCAGGCCCTCCTCCAGCCTTTCGCGGCTGGGTGCGGCGCCGAGCGCCAGGCGCAGGCCATCGGCGATACCGGGGACCACGGAAAACTCCACCGCCGGGCTGATGGCCAATCCGCGGCGCCTGGCTGCGTCGCCAAGCTCTGACGAGCGCAGTTGCCCTTCGAGCGGGTACCAAAGATGCAGGCTGGTTTCCGCCGAGGCGAAACCCGCGGGCAGGATTTGGCGTGCCATCTCCTGTCTGGCCTGCGCTTCGGCGCGCACGGCGGCGGCGATCTCACCGGCGAGGCCGCTTCGCACCCATTCGCAGGCGAGGCCCGTCATCAGCGGCGGCGCCATCATCGTGGTGCCCCGGATCGCAGCCGCGATCGGCTCCAAGGTTTCCGCATCAGGCGCCACCAGGAAGGCCGTGCGCAGGAAAGGCGAGAGGCATTTCGCCAACGTCGCGACATGGAAGGTCCGCTCCGGCGCCAGACTGAGGAAAGCTGGCGGGGAAACGGTCAGCAACGGGCTGTAGGGATCGTCCTCGACGATCAAAAGGTTAAGCTTGCCCGCCATCCGCGCCAGTTCCCGGCGCCGGTCCTCCGGCATGGTGAGCGCGGTGGGGTTGTGAAGCGTCGGGTTGAGGTAGAGGACGCGGGCGCCATGCCGTCGCGCCACTTCCTCCAGGTCGTCGGGACGCATGCCGTCATCGTCACCGTCGACGCCGGCGAGCTTCCGCCCCGTGGCCTTTGCCAGCGCGATCAGGCCGGGATAGGTCAGCGCATCGGTAAGGATCGTGTCGCCCTCGCGGGTCTGCGACAGCAGGATTGCCGCAAGCAGCGCCTGCGCCCCAGAACCGACAGCCATGCGCTCGGCCGGCATGCGGTCCCCGGCGGCCGCGAGCCACAACGAGCCGGCGGCGCGTTCGACGGGCGAACCTGGGCCGGGATGGTAGGAAAGCAGCGCTTCCGCGCTTGAGCGCTTGAGCAGTCCCTCGATGCCGGTCCGGATCAATGCCGGCAGGCTGAGGCCCGAGGGCGCCGGCGGAATGTTCATGCTCAGATCGAGGATCGGCTCTTCCGGCTCGCCGGGCGTGATGAAGGTGCCGCGACCGGCCGTCGCATCGATCAGGTTCCTCCGCCGGGCTTCGGTGAACGCCCTGGTGACGGTGGTCAAATCCACGCCAAGGAAGCGGGAGAGATCCCGCTGCGGCGGCAGCCTGTCCCCCGGCTGCAGCCGACCGCTCGAACGGGCAGCCGCCAGCGCATCGACGATTTTGAGATAGATCGGCCGGGGGCCCTCCTCCAGGGGAGAAAGCCAGTTGAGGTCGTTCTCGCCGCTCATGCCACCTCTGTCCATACATTTTGTCGCATTGTATGCATACATTCATGATACTAGTATGCATGAGTGACCTCAAGGCCGATCGACGCCATGCGAGGTCTCTGGAGTGACGACGATGCAAGATCACGCGCACTATCCCCACCTCGAGCCATGGCGGGTCGGCGTCCGCGGCCGCTGCCCGCGTTGCGGAGAAGGCCGGCTGTTCGACGGATTTCTGAAGCTGGCGCCGAAATGTGACGTCTGCGGGCTCGACTATTCCTTTGCCGACCCGGCGGACGGCCCTGCCTTCTTCGTCATCTGCTTCGCCTGCGTCCCTTCCGTCCTGTTCGCAGTCTGGGCGCAGGTGACCTTCGAGCCGTCCATGTGGTTCCACGCCTTCGTTTCTGTGCCCATAATCCTGGCAACCTGCATACCGCCGCTCAGACCGCTGAAAGGCTGGCTCGTGGCGAGCCAGTTCTACTACAAGGCCGAGGAAGGGCGGCTGGCCACGCCTGGTGAGTAGCCCACCACTTGCCGGCAGGCGCCCCTAAAGATCGATCCGGAACCTCAGACTTTCGGCGCCGCCATAGGCGGCAACCTTGAAGAATCGCTCGACCAGCGTGCCGCCATTGGCCAGGATCACCTTCTGCGAAGGGGGATTGTCGAGGTCCGTGGTGATCTCAACATAGTCGAGACTCACGGCCCTCGCCTCTCCCAGCATCAGCCGCAGCGCTTCAGTCGCGTAGCCGCGGCTTCGCTTCCAGGGCACCACGGCGTAGCCGATATGGCCGAGCACGTGCGGCGGCAGCGCCGACGTGCCCTTCTGCCAGCGAAGACCGATCGAGCCGGCGGCCTCGCCGTCCCAGATCCAACGCCGGAAACCTGGCAGGCGCGGCACCTGGCTCCCGTCCGGCAAGGTGATGGGCGGCCCTTTCGCTTGTGGGTCGTCGAGGCTGGCAAGGAATGCCACGGGATCTTCCTCGATGGCCGCGAGTTGCTCGCGCGTCGCCTCCAGCAGCCGCACATTGTCGGGCGACCAGCCGCGCTCCAGCGCCGCCTTGTAGGACGGCAGGTGCTCGAGCGCGGGCTTGACGATTTCGACCATGGTCCGGCGTCCTCTTGCAGAGAGGGCAGACATAGCCGCGGCAAGGATTGCTCTCAAGCTGCATGGAAGCGGATTTCGCCCTTGTTCAGGAAGCACATCTTGTCGAAAAGCGATAAATCCAAAGGGTTCGGCAGCCGGACATTGTCAAGATCCGGAACCGACTTCCTGGACGGATCGTACGACCGGTCGATCTGCGAGATGAAGACCAGCATCAGTCCCCTGTCGCGCGCGAAAGACCGCAGCATCGGAACCTGGACCATCAGTTCCGGATTCTCGCGCCTCTGGTCAAGCAGTTGCAGATAGTCGATGACCGCTAGCGTCCCGCGAGGCGCCGTCCGCAGCTTGCCGATGATGTAGTCGGCACAGATGGCGTCCGAATTGTCGAATTCGAACAGGCCGTCGAAGAGCGCCGGCTCGGCCCCGATGGCGCGAAACCGATCCAGAATGTCCGTGTGCGAATACTCCAGCGTAAAGAACACGCTGTGTCGGCCGGACTTCATCGCCTCGACCGCAAGCTCGAGGCTCATCAAGGTCTTGCCTTGGCCCGGCCTGGCGCCGACCAGCACGAGGTCGCCAGGCGCGAGTTGCGCAAGCAGGCTGCTGGCGGGTGTCGCCTCGGCGGCTTTGGCAGCGAGCAGGCTCCAACTGGCGAAGCCTTCCCCGGCAGCGACCCGATCGAGGGCCTGGTGAAGCGGCACTCCTTCCCTGCGTGAAAGGAGCCTGGCCTGGCGCTTCAGATGATAGACGGGCGCGGAAAGCCGCATCGAAAAACCTCCTGGCGAGCAGTCTTCGCAACCCCTCCTTATGCCTTGCGCTCGAACAGTTGGTTGAGTGATCGAATGCCCCGCATGGACGATGCTTTCCCAATGGAGGGAGGAGGCGTGGGCACGCCGGAATCAGATGATAGCCCAACACGAGCGGACCGAAAAATCACGGATATTCGGGGAGCGCTAAACCAGAAGTGTTTCGCCGATCGGCGCGAGGCCTTCTATGATTGGCGCAGGTGATTCACCACAAGCGATAACGGTTCGAGAGGGGAATTAATCCGGTGCGGTTGAGATCTGTTCCGCTGGGTGTCGCTGTTCTCTGCCTTTTCACCGTTGCCATCGCCCTGACGATGTCAGCCCGATCTTTCGCGCGATCCTCAAGCGTTCCAGCCTGGCTGCAGGCCCATGTCGGCGAAGGCGAAGGCCAGATAGCGCAAGTGGTCCTGGAACGGGCGCGGGCGCTCTACCTGAAAAAGGTGAGCGAAGGTTCCGTCAAGAATCCCTGCTACTTCGCCATGGACGCGACCCGTCCCGGCGATTTGGGCAATAGCGTGCTGGGACGCCGTTACTACATCATCTGCGAGGCCGAGCAATCGTTCCGCGCGGTGTCGGCGGGCCACGGCGGCGGCCGCAACCTGAAGGGCGTCGCGGATTTTTCCAACGGCAGGCGTTGCGCGAAGAATTTCGGCAATGCGATGGATTCCGAACTGACGGCCGGCGGCGCCTACATGACCGCCGATACGAAGACGTCGTTCAAGGGCTACTATCGCACCGCCGCGAAACAGGACGCGGTTTTCATGCGCAGCTTCGTGCAGTTCGACGGCGAAGGCGAAACCGCGAACGCCAGGCAGCGCGTGATCGGCGGACATCCCGCCGCCCTGTTGCGAGGAATGTGTCTTCTGAAGAAGCCGCAAAGCTCCTATGCCGACCATGACGGCTTCGTGCCCTTCGGCAAGCTGGTGAATTACGCCGGCGGCCGCAGCAATGGCTGCACCAGCTGGTCGCCGTCGGACGCGCAACTGATCATCCCGATGATCAAGGACAATCCGACGACGCTTTACGTCTACCCCGAGTCGCGGGATATCGCGGCGATCGCGCGGAAAGCGGCGTCAAGGCAATCGCTGTCGAGCGCCGGCCTCTATTGGAACGCATCCTGCCTGAAGGAGATCGGTGCCCCGAAATTCTGGCCGAAGAAGACGCTGGAGCCGATCATCGCGCAGTACAAGCAGGATCACCCGTCACCGCCGCCGCAGCCCGTGCCGATCTGCAGGGGGCCTTGAGGCAGTCTTCTACTGCAGCAGCCCCTTGACGATGGCGCTGGCCTTGGCGAAGTCCATCTGGCCGGCATATTTCTGCTTCAGCGCGCCGATCACCTTACCCATGTCCTTCTGGCTGGCCGCGCCGGTGACGGCAATCGCTTCCCGCGCGGCCGCCATGATCGCCGCATCGTCGAGCTGCTTCGGCAGGAACTCGCGGATGATCTCCATCTCGCCGCGCTCCTGCGCGGCCAGTTCCGGACGCTTGCCGTCCTCGAAAGCCCTCGCTGATTCCTCGCGCTGCTTCACCATTTTGGCGAGGATCTGCAGGATCTCCTCCTCGCTCGCCGCCGGCTTGCCGGCGCCGCGATTGGCGATATCGCGGTCATGGATGGCGGCCTGGATCAGCCGCAGCGTCGGCAGGCGGTGCTTGTCCTGCGCCTTCATCGCGCTCTTCATGGATTCGGCGATTTTCTCGCGCATCGTGCTTCTCCTTCGATCGCGGCGGACAATAGCTTTGCCGGACGTCCAAGGCAAATCTCGGCAAGCTATTGATATTGCTCGACGAAATAAATCGATTCCGTTCGCAGGAAGCGTCATTGACCGCTTTGGCGCCTTCCCCTATGTACTGAGCCTCGCATGAACTGAAAATCTGGTTGCGCGCAGGCTCGCGAATTCGCCGCCGCGCGTGGTTTGCTGCGCGGGTCGTCCTTCTAAAGGGATGATCTGAAAAGCAGCCTCTTAGGAGTGCCGCCATGGCCACGACCGCCCCCTGGGCCACCGAAAAGCCGACCGCCCTTCTGGTGCTTGCCGACGGCACGGTGATCGAGGGCCGCGGTCTCGGCGCCACCGGATCGGCCGTCGCCGAAGTGTGCTTCAACACCGCGCTCACCGGCTACGAGGAGATCCTCACCGATCCCTCTTATGCCGGCCAGATCGTTACCTTCACCTTCCCGCATATCGGCAATGTCGGCACCAATGCCGAGGATATCGAAGACCTCAACCCGGCGGCGCGCGCCGGAGCCGTTGGCGCGATCTTCAAGGCCAATGTCACCGACCCGTCCAACTACCGGGCAGCCGGACATCTCGACCAATGGCTGAAGAAGCGCGGCATCGTCGCGCTTTCGGGCATCGACACTCGCGCGCTCACCGTGCTGATCCGCGAGAAAGGCATGCCCAACGCCGTCATCGCGCACGCGCCCGATGGAGTCTTCGACCTCGACGACCTGAAGCGCCGTGCCGCTGCCTGGTCGGGCCTCATCGGCCTCGACCTCGCCAAGGAAGTCACCTCGGGCCAGTCTTCGCTCTGGCACGAGACGCCCTGGGTCTGGAACAAGGGCTTCGGCGAGCAGGACGAGCCGTCGATGCACGTCGTGGCCGTAGACTACGGCGTCAAGCGCAACATCTTGCGCCTGCTTGCTGGCCTTGGCGCCAAGGTCACCGTCGTGCCGGCCAAGACCGGCGCGGAAGAAATCCTCGCCATGCAGCCGGACGGCATCTTCCTGTCCAACGGTCCGGGCGATCCGGAAGCGACCGGCGAATATGCCGTACCGGTGATCCAGGATCTGCTGAAGACCGATATTCCGGTGTTCGGCATCTGCCTCGGCCACCAGATGCTGGCGCTGGCGCTGGGAGGCAAGACCGAGAAGATGCATCAGGGCCACCACGGCGCCAACCATCCTGTCAAGGATCACACCACCGGCAAGGTCGAGATCGTCTCGATGAACCATGGTTTCGCCGTCGACGCCGACTCGCTGCCCGAGGGCGTGGAGGAGACACATGTCTCGCTGTTCGACGGCTCGAATTGCGGCATCGCGCTGACCGGCCGGCCGGTGTTCTCGGTCCAGCACCATCCCGAGGCATCGCCCGGCCCGCAGGATTCGCACTACCTCTTCCGCCGCTTCGTCAACCTCATCCGCGAGCGGCGCGGCGAGCCGGCGCTGGCCGAACGCGCCTGACGAGAACGACGTGCCTCAAGCCGCGTCGGTCACCGCTTCCTGCGCATGCATGCGCTCGACTTCCTTCGGTGTCGGCTTGGCTACCTTCGTCACGAAGACGATCACCGCCAGCGTGAGGAAAACAGCGCCGAGCACATAAGGCGCCCCGCCGAACACCACCGGCGCGTTCGGGCCGGTGAACCACGAAAAGATCGCCGTGTAGATAAGCGGCGTGACGATCGAGGTGATCGAGAAGATCGAGGTCATCGCGCCCTGCAACTCGCCTTGCGCCGAAGGCGGCACCTTCCCGGCGGCTAGGCTCCTGAGCGGAGGGTCGGCGAGCCCCTCCAGGCAGCCGGCGACGATAACCGCGTAGATCATCCAGCCTTGCGTCGCAAACGCGTAGCCGAAGGCGCCGAGCGCCGTGAAGGACAAGCCGATCGCCGCCGTCTTCCACTCGCCGAGCCTGGGGATGACCCGCGGCAGCACGGTCGCCATGACGATCGCGCCGCACAGGCCGAAGGCGCCAAGCGAGAAGCCGATCTGCTGCTGGTTCCAGCCGTAGCGGTAGCTGGAGACGAAGGACCACACCGCCGGATACATCATGTGGCCGAGCGTCATCAGGAAGAAGACGAGCCCGATCCAGCCGATGCCGGGATAGTTGCGCATCTGGATGAGCGTGCCGACGGGATTGGCCCGCTTCCATTCGAAGCGGCGGCGATGCTGCGCGTCCAGCGTCTCCGGCAGGAAGACCATCGCGATCAGGAAATTCACCAAGGCAAGCCCGGCCGCGAAATAGAACGGCACGCGCGGCCCGAACGTGCCGAGCAGCCCGCCGAGCACCGGGCCGATGACGAAGCCGACGCCGAACGCGATGCCGAGCAGGCCGAAATTCTTGGCCCGGTTCTCGTCGGTGGAGATGTCGGCGATGAAGGCGGACGTCGTCGAGTAGCTGGCGCCGGAAATGCCGGCGAGGATCCGGCCGATGAACAGCATCGGATAGGACCAGGCGATGGCGCAGATCAGGTTGTCGATGGAAAAGGTGAGCACCGAGGCAAGCAGGATCGGCCGTCGGCCGAAGCGGTCGCTCAAGCCGCCGATGACCGGCGCGAAGAAAAATTGCATGGCCGCGTAGACGAAGAACAGCCAGCCGCCCTCGATCGCCGCCTCGCTGACGCCGACGCCGGTCAGCTCCTGCAGATAGGCCGGCAGCACCGGCATGATGATGCCGAAGCCGATGATGTCGAGCAAAAGCGTGGTGAAAACGAGCGCAAGGCCCCGCTTGGCGGTCTTCGGGTCGATCATTGTGATAAGCTCCTCGGCCGCCCTGGGGCGCGGGCGGGACGCACCTTATAGGCGAGCTTCTCGCCTGGAACAATAAGCGAACGACCGCAACTGCCTCATCCTGACATCAGGCGCACGGCCAAAGACCCCGGCCGTGTGTCGCCGCTTCAGACCGGATTGTTGAAAGTATCGCAGTCCGAAAGCTTGCCGCTCTTGTAGCCGCGCGCCAGCCAGGTCTGCCGCTGCGCCGAGGTGCCATGGTTGAAGCTTTCCGGAACGACATAGCCCTGCATCTTCTTCTGCAGCGTGTCGTCGCCGATCTGCTTGGCGGCATTCAGCGCGCTTTCCATGTCGCCCTGTTCGAGAACGCCCTTCTGCGCGGTGTAGTGAGCCCACACACCGGCGAAGCAGTCGGCCTGGAGCTCCACCCGCACCGACATCTGGTTGGCCTCGGCCTCGCCCATGCCCTGCCGCATCTGGTTGAACTTCTGCATGATGCCGGTGAGGTTCTGCACATGGTGGCCGACCTCATGCGCAACCACAT
>NZ_RZSL01000250.1:0-8589 GCF_003997355.1 Mesorhizobium sp. M1E.F.Ca.ET.041.01.1.1
CGGCGCGATGGTGCCCAGCCCCGCCGTGACCAGCGGATGGATGCCGTTTTCCGGGCGCTGCGGCAGCACCAGCGTCAGCGGACCGGGCCAGAAGGCCTCGGCCAGTTTCATCGACAGTGGATCGAATGTGGCGATGCGTTCCGCCATGGCGAGGTCGGCGACATGAGCGATCAGCGGATTGAAGCGCGGGCGGCCCTTGGCCTCGAATATCCGCGCAACGGCTGCGCCATTGGTGGCATCGCCCGCCAGCCCATAGACGGTCTCGGTCGGGATGGCGACGACATCGCCGCCTTCGAGCAGCGCCAGCGCCCGCTCCATCGCCTCGCCGACGGCAAGTATCTCAGCCAAATTCATCACCAATCATCGATACGCCGGTCCCCGTAGTACGGCTGGGAAGGCGGGGCAAGGGCGGGCGTTGGCGATTTATCAATCCCTAAAATGTTAAGTTTCCGCGCAAGCCGGCATCAATCCGCCCGCACTAGGGTGCGGATTTCCGGTTGTTGGGCTCGGGGAGTTTTCGTGATGCGTATGCTTTGTTTTGACGCATTTCCGGACGGAAGGCTACGGCGAAGTCGCCGAGCCCAACCGTTACACACTTCTCCTGGAATTGCTCTGGGAATGGTCGGTATCGGCATTTTGGCGACGACCGGGTTGGCGCAAGCTTCGTCCATCGTCGTGCTTGGCGCTGCGACCTCGACGCCATCCGTGGTCAGGCTGACGGCGATCGAGCCTGGCCCGATCTCCGCTGCCTCGACACCGTCGGTGGTGGCGCTCGGCGATCCAGTACCCGCCGTCACCGACGAGACGGTCGCGGCGATCCCGGAGAAATCCGGGCATGGCCGCGCGCAGACGCCGATGATCATTCGCGGCGGCATCGTCGGCGGCGCCTTCGCAACGCCCGCGGCGACCGCGGCTGCCAAGACCACGGCACCGGCTGCCACGACACCGGCAAACGGCACCGCGCCGGCTGCTGCCACGCCTCCCAACGGCACCGCCACGACGGCCGCCAACGGGCAGGCGAAAGCGGCCGACAACCAGGCGGCCGCCAATGCATCGGGCGGCCAATCGCAGCCGCAAGCCAAACCACAAAACGCCTCGACATTGCCGCCGGTCGGCAAGGCAATGTAGGCCGGCCCTCGCGGCGGCCCGGTTGCGTCGGGTGCCAAGCCGAGTGGACTTTTCGTTGCTGTCCGATTTCCGTCATCCGGCTCGTGCACAACAGGGTGATTTTCAGAGGGGGATTTCATGACGGGTTCGAAAGCAATGATCGTCGCCGGGCTGTTGGCTGCGTCGGCGCTGAATGCGGCCGCTGCCCAGGCTCAGGACATGCTGGGTTCCTATGTTGCGCGCATTTCCGAACGCGACCATCAAGCCAGCGACGGCTACCCGCTGCGGAGCGCGGCGCAGATGGTGCGGCAGGACCGGGCCAACTGGCACAAGTTCCGCCGGCGCGACGCCGACGACCAGGGCGATCCATGGTTCCGCGGCAATGATGACCGCGCCCAACTGGAGCGCATGCTGGAACGCGGCGGCGCGATGAGCAGCGCGACCCGGCGCGCCATCGTCAATGGCGAGCCGCTGATCGAGGTCGACGTCTATCCGGACAGCGTGCGCGTCAGCATCCTGGAGGACTGATAGACAAGGGTTGACGAAAAAAGGGCGACGCTCACCGCGCCGCCCTTTGTTGTTCAAGCGATGAGAAACGGCTCAGGCCGCTTCTTCCTTGTCGTCATCGTCGGACTCGTCTTCGTCGTCGCCGTCTTCATCCTCGTCATCACCCGAGGCCTTGGCGTCTTCGTCGTCCTCATCCTCGTCGTCCGACTCGTCCTCGCTCGTGGCAGTGGCTTCCTCATCGGCGTCTTCGTCGTCCTCGTCGTCGCTGTCTTCGTCGCCGGCTTCTTCCTCGTCGCCTTCGTCCTCATCGTCTTCAGACGGATCGGCGGCTTCGACCGCCGCGGCGGCATGGTCGAGGAGGCTTTCAGAAGCGGGCTCGATATACTCGGCGGCGGCCGGGGTTTCTTCAGTCAAATCGATGTCGTTAACGGAATTCATGGCATGCCTCCGTGGTTGGGGAACGTCTTAAGGCGCGTCACGCTGAAGTGAATTCAGGCGACGCGCTTCAAGTCTTTGTTCGATGCATGTCGTTGTTCCAGAATCGCTGAACACTTCTGGACGACATGCATTGGTTCTCCCATGCGGAGGTCATCGTCATATGACTGTAAGCCGGCTCCGGCGCATTAAATTTGGGCCATGAAATTGTCGAAGCGCGCCCGCGCCTTATGGGGCGCAGGCAGCTTCGGATCGGCGACTTTTTGGCCGTCAGCCGACGATTTTTGAAAAATCGGCGACCTGGTCGGTGGCGGCGCGGATGCGGGCAAGCAGCGCCAGCCGGTTGGCGCGCACTGCCTGGTCCTCATCATTCACGAGAACGCCTTCAAAGAATGAATCAACGGGTTCACGCAAAACGCTAAGCGCCAGCATGGCGGCGGAAAAACCTTCGTTTTGAATCGCTTGGCCGGCTTCCTTTTCAGCCTGATTCACCGCGGCAAACAGCTTCTTTTCCGCGTCCTCGCGGAACAGCGCCGGCTCAACAGTCTCGGCGATCAGCGTTTTCTTCTTCTCCTCGGCCGCCAGGATGTTGGCGGCGCGTTTGGTGCCGGCGAGCAGGTTCGTGCCGTCCTCGCTGTCGAGGAAGGAGCCCAATGCCTCGACACGACGGACGATCTGCAGCAGGTCGTCGGACTGCGGCGTGATGACGGCGTCGATCAGGTCGTACCGCGCGCCCTGGTCACGGAGATAGACCTTCAGGCGGTCGTGAAAGAAGGCGAGGAGGTCGGATATCTGGCCGGCGCCGCCCGTGAAGTTGGCAAAGGCCTTGGCGAAGATCGAAGTCAGCTCCAGGCGAATGCGGTTCTCGATCAGTATCCTGACCACACCAAGTGCCGCGCGCCGCAGCGCGAACGGGTCCTTGCTGCCGGTCGGCTTTTCATCGATAGCCCAGAAGCCGGTGAGCGTGTCGAGCTTGTCCGCGAGCGCCACAGCCACCGAGACCGGATCGGTCGGCACGCGGTCGGAAGGGCCTTGCGGCTTGTAGTGCTCCTCGGCGGCCGCGGCCACTGACGGATGCTCGCCCTGCAGCAACGCATATTTGCGGCCCATGGCGCCCTGCAGTTCAGGGAACTCGCCGACCACCTCCGTCGGCAAGTCGGCCTTGGCAAGCACCGCGGCGCGGGTGACAAGCGTGGTAATCTCCCCCCTTGAGGGGGAGATGTCGCCGGAGGCGACAGAGGGGGTCGTCTCGCGTGGAGTACCAATGTCTTCTCTCTTCGAAAGGCCAGAATGCGTCGCATCAGCCGAAGCGACCCCATCTGGCCTGCCGGCCATCTCACCCTCAAGGGGGGAGATCGACTGCGCCACCGTCGGCGCCAATTCCTCGGCCAGTCGCTTGATCCGCGCGACCCGCTCGCCCTGGGTGCCGAGCTTGGCATGGAAGGTCACGTTGAGATGATCGAGCCGCGCCATGCGCTGGTCGAGCGGCTTCGTCAAATCCAGGTCGAACTTTGCCGCGGACTCTTTTAGCTGGTCGAGGTCCGGCAGGTCGCCCTGATCGG
Source organism: Mesorhizobium sp. M1E.F.Ca.ET.041.01.1.1 (assembly GCF_003997355.1). Taxonomy (NCBI): domain Bacteria; kingdom Pseudomonadati; phylum Pseudomonadota; class Alphaproteobacteria; order Hyphomicrobiales; family Phyllobacteriaceae; genus Mesorhizobium; species Mesorhizobium sp. M1E.F.Ca.ET.041.01.1.1. Next base: position 3,612 of record NZ_RZSL01000250.1, read on the forward strand.
TCTTCCAGAAATAGAGCGCGTCGGAGAGGCGCGCCCTGACCACCTTGCCGTTGCCGTATGCGATCTCCTTGCCGCCATCGTTCGCCTCGATGTTTGCGACCAGGACGAAGCGATTGGAGAGGTCTTCGGCCGCGCCATGCGGCCGGGTCACAAAACACTTCTGGTTGGCGCGGATGGTGAGGCGGATGACCTCGGCGGGAATGGTGAGGAAATCATCCTCGAATTCGCCCATCAATACGACCGGCCATTCGACCAGGCCGGAGACTTCCTCGAGCAGACCCTCATCCTCGACAAGGTCGAGCCCATTGGCGAAGGCGATGTTGCGAGCGTCGTGAAGGATGATCTCCTTGCGCCGGTCGGCATCGAGCACGACCTTGGCCGCCTCGAGCTTTGCGACGTAGTCCTCGAAGCGGCGCACGGTGATCAAGCCCGGCGCGTGGAAGCGGTGGCCGTAGGTGGCGTTGCCGGAGCGGATGCCGTCGATCTCGAAATCGACCACTACCGGCTCTTCGGTCTCCGGGCCGAAGGTGCAGACGATCGATTGCAGCGGCCGCACCCAGCGCAGCGAGCCGGGCTTGGCCGATGCCGGCCCCCAGCGCATCGATTTCGGCCAGGGAAAGTTTTTGATGATGCTCGGCACCAGCTCGGCGATGATCTCTTCCGCCGCCCGGCCCGGCTTCGAAATGTGGGCGACATAAAAGTCGCCTTTCTTCGGATCGGAATGGACATGCGCCTCGGCGATCGATGAAAGGCCGGCCTTGCGCAGAAAACCCTGCACGGCCTGCTCGGGCGCCGTGGTCGAGGGACCCTTGATCTCCTCGCGAATGTCTTTCGAGCGCGCGGTCAGCCCCCGGATGTCGAGCGCCAGGCGCCGCGGTGTCCAGTATTCGCGCGCCGCCTCGTAGGTCAGACCCGCCTCGACCAGACCGTCGGTCAGCATCTTTTTCAGATCGCCGGCAGCCTTGCGCTGCATGCGCGCGGGAATCTCTTCCGAGCGGAGTTCCAGAAGCAAGTCGGGCATTGATTAGCTCCTCACCCTCCCCTTGATGGGGAGGGTCGGCGCGTCAGCGCCGGTGTCACGAATGCGCGGGAAATAGCAACTCGGCTGGCCGCTGTCACCCCGCAAGCTTTGCCCTGGCCAGCGCCGGTTTCCGGAAATTTTCATCGCCGCTGTCGGGACGGCGCGAGCCCACCCGTCCTTGGAGCAGAAATTCCCATGAACCGAACGCGGCGCTGAAGCGACCTACGCTCAGGCGGAGAACTATTGGCTGAACGACCATGAAGACGGCATCGAGAACCCTGCAGATCCTGGCACTGAGCGCCTGCTTCGCCGCCCAGATGCATGGCACGTTCTCGATGCCGGGCGTCAGACAAGCACTTCGCACGATCGACAGCGTAAGCAGCCAAAGCGTGTTCCCGATCGCTGCCGCTTCCGAAATCGCAAAAACCGTATTGGGTTAAGCCGCCAGACCGCCCGCCTGCGTCTTCAGGAACGCCTCCCCGCAAGCCTTCGCCAGGTTGCGCACGCGCAGGATGTAGCTCTGGCGCTCGGTGACGGAAATCACGCCGCGCGCGTCGAGCAGGTTGAAGACATGGCTTGCCTTGATGCACTGGTCGTAGGCCGGGAAGACCATCCGGTGCATCGCCAGATTGTCGTTCGACGCGGGCGCGCCTGCGGCAAGCAGCGCCTTGCATTCGGTCTCGGCGTCCTCGAAATGCCGAAGCAGCATCGCCGTGTTGGCGAATTCGAAATTGTGGCGCGAATATTCCTGCTCGGCCTGCAGGAAGACGTCGCCATAGGTGACCTTTTCCGCACCTTCGCGGCCGTTGAAGTTCAAGTCGTAGACATTGTCGACGCCCTGCACATACATGGCGAGCCGCTCCAGCCCATAGGTGAGCTCGCCCGCCACCGGCGCGCATTCGATGCCGCAGACCTGCTGGAAATAGGTGAACTGAGAGACTTCCATGCCGTCGCACCAGCACTCCCAGCCGAGGCCCCAGGCGCCGAGCGTCGGGCTTTCCCAATCGTCCTCGACGAAGCGGATGTCGTGCAGCAGCAGATCGACGCCGATCGCCTCGAGCGAGCCGAGATAGAGTTCCTGCAGGTTCGGCGGATTCGGCTTCAAGATCACCTGATACTGATAGTAGTGCTGCAGCCGGTTCGGGTTCTCGCCGTAGCGGCCGTCCTTCGGGCGGCGCGACGGCTGCACGTAAGCGGCATTCCAGCGACGCGGACCGAGTGCGCGCAAAGTGGTTGCCGGGTGGAAGGTACCGGCGCCGACTTCCATGTCGTAGGGCTGCAGGATGACGCAGCCATAGTCGGCCCAGTAATTGTGCAGGGTCAGGATCAGCCCCTGGAAGGAGCGGCTGGGATGCATATGGGCAGGAATGTCGATGGTCACGGCGGCCTCGGAAAGCGCGGGATTGGGCATTCCCTAGTTGCCGGGCCGGCGAGCGTCAAGGCAGGGCGCCGCATCATGGAGAGTTGAACGCTTTGCCGGCGGCTGGCCCATTGCCGGCCGCTCAGGCTGGCCGTTTGCTCGCCTGAGCCGCAACGACAAAGGTTCCGCCATGCCAGGTCAACTCACCGTCCGCCCCATCGCCCGGCAGGATTACGAGCAGTGGCTGCCGCTCTGGGACGGCTATAACGCCTTCTACGGCCGCTCGGGCGCAACCGCGCTTGCTGGCGAGATCACGCAGATGACCTGGTCGCGCTTTTTCGATGCCTATGAGCCGGTGCATGCGCTGGTGGCGGAACGCGACGGCACCCTTCTCGGCCTCGTCCACTATCTCTATCACCGCTCGACCACGGCGATCGCGCCGAACTGCTATCTGCAGGACCTCTTCACCTCGCAGGCCGCGCGCGGCCGGGGCATCGGCAGGGCGCTGATCGAAGGCGTCTACGAAGGGGCCAAGGCAGCGGGCGCGGGCCGCGTCTACTGGCTGACGCACGAAACCAACCACACCGCGATGAAACTCTATGACAAGATCGGCGAGAAATCCGGCTTCGTCGTCTATCGGAAGCTGTTCTAGCGTCTATCGATATTCAGGTGATGCCGGCCTGCAAACGCCGGTTCCTCCGCTTCCGGCCTTCGCCGGCCGAAGCACTCGTGGTGGCGTGGCAGTTAAATGGAGGCTACGGCCGGCGTAGGCCGGTGCTCACGTACTTTAGTACGCTCCGCTCCGGTTCTCGGAAACCACCGTTTTCGACTCGGCCTGACCTGAATCTCGACAGACGCTGCGCCGAAACAGAAGCGAGGCCCGAAGAGCCCCGCCAAAACCGTTCGTGTCTTGCCCCTCAGCCTTTCGGAGCCGGCAGCACCGGGGCCGGCTTGACCTTCGGGGTTTCCTGCGCCGTGTTGGATTCGATCGGCGGCAGGCCCTTGAGCAGCTTTTGCTGCAGGGTCGCGAGCACGTCCGGATCCGGCTTCAGGTCGCGCGCCTGGGTCCACTGGAAGGTCGCTTCCAGCTTGCGGCCGACGCGCCAATAGGCATCGCCCAGATGATCGTTGAGGACCGGATCTTCCGGCTTCAGCGACACGGCGCGCTCCATTTCGCGGACGGCGTCGTCGAAGCGGCCGAGGCGGTAATAAGCCCAGCCCAGCGAATCGACGATGTAGCCGTCGCTTGGCCGCAGATCCACGGCCTTCTGGATCATCGCCAGGCCTTCCTTGAGGTTCGTGTTCATGTCGACCCAGGAATAGCCGAGATAATTCAGAACTTGAGGCTGGTCGGGCTGCAGCTCCAGCGCCTTGCGGAAATTGGGCTCGGCCTTCGGCCATTCCTTCAGCCGCTCATAGGCGATGCCGCGCTGGTAGAAGATGTTCCAGTTGGCGGCCGTCGGCGTCTTCAGCTCATCGACCGCCTTGTCATAGAGATTGGCGGCCGAGCGGAAATCCTCTTTGGAAGAGTAGACACCGCCGAGCGCGAGATAGCCGCGCATGTCGGCCGGATGCGCGTCGACATAGCCCTTGAGGTGCGCGATGGCTTCGTCGTGGCGGTCAATGTCGGCGAGGTTCAGGCCGAGCTGCAGTTCCGAGAGCTCCTTCAGCGGCGAGGAAGCCGGAATGCGGCGATAGAGCGCGATTGCGCCCTCGCCGTCCTTCAACTGCTCGGCAACGGCGGCCAGCTGGACGAGAGCGGCGTCGCTGTCCGGCTTCAGCGCCAGCGCGTATTGCAGATAGAGCCGTACGAAAGGCTCGCCGCCGCCACGGTTCAGCGCGGTGGCGAGATCGAGCAGGATTTCGGAGGCGCCGTCCGCCGGGCCGGCGGCCAAGGGCTCGATCTTGTCGCCCTTGCTGATCCTGTCGCGCAGCGTGGTGATTTCGAGCTTGCCCGGCGCGAAGGCTTCTGCCTGGTTCAGCACTGTGATCGCCTTTGCCTTGTCGCCCTTGCGGGCGAGGAACGAGGCATAGGCCTGTGCGTTGCGCATCCAGGTCTCGGGCGCGGAGCTGCCGGCGGCGGTATCGGCCAGCGTGGCGGCGTAGATTTCATCGGCCTTGTCGGAAAGACCGGCGGCGTCGGCGATCAGCGCGCGGTGGAACGACTTGAACAGGCCAAACCAGTCCGGTCCCTTGAGTTTGTCGATGGAGTCCATCGCTTCGGAGGCATCGCCCGCGCCTTCCTTGGCCCAGCCGTCCATGACGCCGGAGAGCAGCCGATCGAGATCGGATTCGAGCGACAGCTTCAGCCAGTACTGGGCCTTGGTGTAGTCCTTCTTGTGGAAGGAATCGACGGCAAGCGCCAGACGCGAGAAGCGCTCGACATCGGGCACTTGCTTGAGCTTGTCGGCATAGACCAGCGATTCCTCGAAGCGGCCCTGCGCGACCAGCGCCAGCATCAGGCTCTGCTGCAGCTCCGTGTCATTGGGCGCGAAGGCCAGCGCCTGCTTGTAGTAGGCGATGGCATTGTCGAGATCGTTGTCGCTTTCCGCGATGTGAGCAGCGAGATAGGCGCCCGAGAAGGACGTGATCTGGAT
>NZ_RZSL01000251.1:0-8527 GCF_003997355.1 Mesorhizobium sp. M1E.F.Ca.ET.041.01.1.1
AACTGACGGCGCGCCTGCGCACGCAGGTGCGGCGCAAGCGCTACAACGATCAGTTGCGCGCCAGCGTCACCCAGACCATCGAGATGGCAGTGACCGACGGCTTGACCGGACTGCACAACCGCCGCTATCTCGACAGCCATCTCGAGACGCTGTTCGACCGCGCCGTGGCGCGCCGCCGGCCGCTGTCGGTGATGATCACCGATCTCGATCGCTTCAAGTCCATCAACGACGCCCATGGCCATGACGGGGGGGACGACGTGCTGCGCGAGTTCGCCAGGCGGCTGCGCAAGAACGTGCGCGGCATCGACCTTGCCTGCCGGTTTGGCGGCGAGGAGTTCGTCGTGGTCATGCCGGACACCGAAGGCGCTGTTGCCGAGAAGGTGGCCGAACGCATCCGCGCCGAGATCGCGCAGGTGCCGTTCGCGATCGGGGCGGATGGCAAGACCATCGAAGTGACGGTCAGCGTCGGCGTGTCGTCGGTGCTGAAGGGAACGGATACGGTCGCGTCACTGATGAAGCGCGCCGACCTTGCGCTCTACGAGGCCAAGAGCGGCGGCCGCAACCGGGTTGTCGCCAAGGCTGCTTAAAGCGAGTCGCGCTGAAACGGATTTGGCGACGCGCCCTTAAGTCTGTATTCGCGCATGTCGATTTCTCGAAACCGCCGCAGACTTTTGAGCGGCATGCATTGGTAGACGCCGCCAATATCCGGCCATCCGACAGGGTTACGAATTTACCTTAACCCAAGCGATTCGCGAGCCGTGGTTAAGAAATGGTTGATTTTCATACGTTCTTGAGCAAATCTGCTTCGCATAGACCGAAGACGAAGCCGGCACGAGGGTAGACTGCCCGGCTCGATCCGAAAAATACCCCATGATGCTCAGGTCCGCCGCATCTCCTGGGTCCGTGGGGTCGGCCGGCCGGCGCTGGCACATAGTGGCCTCCTCGTACCGCTGCCAACCGCCGACCGGCCCCCTTTTTCCAAGACATGATGTCAAGGCCCGCTGCAGACAGCGGTGCTCGTTCCTGCTTGCGGATCCGTCCGCCGAAAACAAAAACGCCGCCCGAGGGGGCGGCGTTTCGGCATTTCGGGATAACCAGATTACTTGATCTTGGTTTCCTTGAATTCGACGTGCTTCTTGGCGACCGGGTCGTACTTGCGGAACGACAGCTTGTCCGTCTTGGTGCGGCTGTTCTTGCTGGTCACGTAGAAGAAACCGGTGTCGGCGGTCGACAGAAGCTTGATCTTGATGTTTGCGGCTTTGGCCATGATGTTCGTCCGTTAATGTTCGTGGAGTTTTGGCCGCTGGAGCACGGGGAAAACACCCGGACGCGGGAAACTTGGCGCGACACATAAAGAACGCGCCCGGAAAGTCAAGCCCGAGCGGGCTTCGCGAGGCCCAATGCGCCTGCCGCCGGTAACGGCGAATGGGGCCGGCGGCAGGCTGGCGGTGCTTCAGGCGCTCTCCCGGACCGGCGAGGCAGACTGTTTCCAATCCCCCGTCGTGTTCCACCAGCGGTTGGGATTGGCGCGATCGTCGAGCCCTTTCGAACGGCTGGCAAGCAGGGGCTGCAGGCGGATCACCGGTTCCTCATAGCTGTGCGCCTGGTAGATGGCCTCGACGACACGAGCGGCAAGCGCCTGGTCATCGGGCAGTTCGAACGACACCTCGACGGTGCCCGGCCGCCGGCGCAACTCGATTTCGGCGCCCGCGGCAGCCCCTTCGAGCGTCCGGTAGCGCTCGATGCCTTGCGCCGACTGATAGGCATTGCCGTCATATTTGCCCATGCGCAGCGGCGTGATCGCCACGACCGCCTCCATGATGCGTTCGACATCGGCCGCCGGCGCCTGGAAAGTGACGAGCAGAAGCAGTTCCATCCTGAGGGATTTGGTCTCAAAGCCGCTGTCAATCATCTGATCTCTCCTTGCTCTTCGTCCGTTCGAGCGAGGGTATAGCAGGGGTGCTGCTGACACGGTGATGTCAGGATTGCCCGCGCCTTGGCGACATTTCCGGCTAGAGAATCTTCCGCACCAGCCTGACGCAGACCAGGAGCATGTAGGCGGCAAAGAACACCGCGAGCGACCAGCCGAAGCCCGAAGGGCCGAAGGCGTCCATGCCGATGCCGATCGCTTGCGGGCCGATCACCATGCCGACGCCATAGCAGAGCACGAAGGCGGCATTGGCGGAGGCGAGCTCATGACCGGATAGCTGCGAGCCGAGATGGGCAAGCCCGATCGTGTACATGGCGGCGACCACGCCACCCCAGACGAACAGCAGCGCCGCCATCAGGTGCCAGTTCTGGGCGAAGAGCGGCATGAAGGCGGTGCCGGCGAGCCCGACCGTGGCGCAGGCCAAAAGCAAGTGGCGGCGGTCGGAGACGCGGTCGCTGATCATGCCGATCGGAATCTGCAAGAGCACGTTGCCGAGGCCGATCATGGTGAGCAACAGCGCCGCGTCGGCCTCCGAATAGCCGATACGGCTGCCATAAACCGGGAACAGCGAGAAACCGCCGGTCTCGACGGCGCCGAACACCAGCACGGCGAAGGTCGCGGTCGGCACCATCCAGACATAGCGCAGGAAGTGGCTGGTCTCGCCGTCGGCGACGATCGCCGGGCTCTCGTTGCGGGCCGCAAGCACCGGAATGGCGGCGAGCGTCACCAGCCCGATGGTGACGCCGAAAGGCAGGAAGCCGCTCGAGCCCAGATGGGCGAACAGCCAGGGACCGGCGGCGAAGCCCAGCGACAGCACCGTGGCGTAGATGCCGAGCACCAGGCCCCGGCGATGCGGCGGCGCCGAGGTGCTGATCCAGAATTCCGAAAGGATGAACAGCACCGTCAGCGAGATATGCAGCGCGACACGGAGCGGAAACCACATCCAGAAGTCCGGCGCGAAATGGAAGCCGACAAAGGCAAGCGCGCCGGCGGCAATCATCAAAAGCATCGTCCATGCGACGCCGAGCCGCACGGCAAGGGGCGTGGCGAGCGGGGCGCCGGCGATGGAGGCGAGGCCGGCGACCGCAGTGTTGAGGCCGATCATCGAGGCCGAGTGACCGCGCGTTTCCAGGATGACGCTGAGCAGCGGCATGCCGAGGCCGATGGCGATGCCGACCACGCTGATCGAGGAGATTGCCGCGATCATCGGCAGCCAGTGTACGCGTTCGTCGCCCTGTTGCTGGGTATCGACCGTCATGGGATATGGATGCTCTGCTTCTAAAGGACTTCGCGGACGAAGCGGTTTCGGACGAGCCGGAAGAACGGCACGGCACCGCCCGGACGCAGCAAGGGATCGTGGGCGAGCCGCTTTTCCAGTTCTTCCAGGACCGTGCGGGTAATGTCGGGAATGTCGGCCTTGCGGGCCTCGGCAAGCGGCAGCCAGACGAGTTCTTCCAACTCGTTGGTCGGACCGCCGTCCGGCAATTCCACGGCGACATCATCGCGCCAGGCGCTGAAGAAGCGCGTGTCGAAGCGGCGCACGCGGTTGGGCGGGGTGATGGCGCGGGCGATGAAGCGCAGGACATCAAGCGATGGCGTCACGCCGTGTGCGACGAAGCCCTGCCAGTCGCGCTTGGCGGTCGCGAACGGGCCCTTGCGGCCGATCAGCAGGCCGGCTTCCTCGTAAGTCTCGCGGATTGCCGACAAGGCGATGGCGCGCGCCCGCGCAGCGCTCGCGCGTCCCGGACCGCTGGCAAGCCTCGCCTCTTCCTTGGCGTGCAGCGGAGCAGCCACCGGAATGCGGCTGTCGGCTGGGTCGGTGCGGCCGCCGGGGAAGACGAACTTCCCGGGCATGAAGGCGTGCCCGGCATGGCGCCGGCCCATCAGCACCAGAACGTCGCCGCCGCTCCGATTGAGCAGGATCAAGGTTGCGGCATCGCGCGGACGAAGCGGCCGGCCGCCGTGCACGGCCAAGCCTTTATCGAGTTTATCGACATCCGCCTTGGTCATTCCTTCCATGCGTTCGACCTAGCGGAAACTTCTCGAATGCGAAAGTGGCTTGCGGGCTCGGATCTTTGCACCACCCCGGACGAAAAGTCGCTGCTGTGGCAATCCCTGGAAAAGAGCTCAGCGGTTTTCCGTCGGGAATTGCGTAGAAACAAACTTGCCGCTCCAAGCCTAGGAGTGCGGCTCAAGCTCGTCCTTCTCACCGCTGAAGCCGTGCATATAGAGTGCCCATTGCAGACCGATGACGGCGCCCTTGACCGGCTGCAGCAGCGCGACGGCCAGACCAAAGGTCAGCGGCACCCAGATCAGCGCGTGCTGCCACAACGTGAGCGTCGAGGTCGCCTCCACACCCATGAAGGCGCCAACCACGATGTGGCCGACGATGACGATCACCAGATAGGCAGGAAGGTCGTCGGCGCGATGGTGATGGAGCTCCTCGCCGCAGACGCTGCATTTGTCGACGGACTTGGTGAAGGCATAGAACAGCTTGCCTTCGCCGCAATGCGGGCAGCGGCCGAGCAGACCGCGCTTGATTGCCGTCCACAGCGGACGCGCGACGCGGCCTGAATGATGCTCACCGCCGAAAACCTGCTCTTCCACACCAAGTCCCTTCGGCATCATCTTCTCCTGCCGCGCGGCCCGAAGCGCGATTGTGACGCGCGGGCGCGGCCCTTGGCTTTGTGAAACGACCGTCGCGAGCCTGGCAGCGGCTTCGGGTCGGTCAGCATCTCGAAACGCATGGCGCCGGCCATCGGCGCGACTTCGAGCAGCCGAACCTCGACGCGGTCGGCAAGCTGGTAGCCCTTGCCGGTGCGTTCTCCGAACAGCGATCGAGCGGTTTCGTCGTAGATATAGTAGTCGCCGTCCAAACTTGACACCGGGATGAAACCATCCGCGCCGTACTGCGGCAATTGGACAAAGAGTCCCGCCTTGGTGACGCCGGAGATACGCGCGTCGAAGGTATCATTGATGCGCTCGGCGAGGTAGGCGGCGATCAGTCGGTCCACGGTATCGCGCTCGGCCGCCATGGCGCGGCGTTCCGTGGCCGAGATCAGCGCGGCCACCTCTTCCAGCCGGTCGGCTTCGGGCTGTGTCAGGCCACCGGGTCCAAGGCCAAGCGCTGCGATCAGGCCGCGATGCACGATCAGATCGGCATAGCGGCGGATCGGCGAGGTGAAGTGGGCGTATCGTTTCAGGTTGAGGCCGAAATGGCCGATGTTCTTCGGCGAGTATTCGGCCTGGCTCTGCGAGCGCAGCACCACCTCGTTGACCAGCGCCTCGTTGTCGGCGCCACGCACGCGCTCCAGAATGCCGTTGAACTGGCTTGGCCGCATCTGTGCGCCGCGCGCCAGCGACAGGCTAAGCGTCGCCAGGAATTCGCGCAGCGATTCCTGCTTGGCAAGCGAAGGCGCGTCGTGAATGCGGTAGACGAGAGACTCCTTCTTGCCTTCCAGCGTCTCGGCGGCCGCGACATTGGCCTGGATCATGAACTCCTCGATCAGCTTGTGGGCATCGAGGCGCTCAGGGACGATGACCCGGTCGACGGTGCCGTCCGGCTTGAGCAGTATCTTGCGTTCCGGCAGCTCGAGCTCCAGCGGCTGGCGCGCGTCGCGGCCGCGCTTCAGCACGGCATAGGCATCCCACAGGGGCTTCAGAACGTTGTCGAGGATCGGCCGTGTCTTCTTGTCGGGCGCGCCGTCGATCGCTGCTTGCGCCTGCGGGTAGGCAAGCTTGGCCGCCGACTTCATCATGATGCGGTGGAAGGAGTGCCTAAGCTTGCGGCCTTCCGCCGAGAAGGTCATGCGAACGGCAATCGCGGGGCGATCCTCGTCTTCGCGCAGCGAGCAGAGATCGTTGGAGATGCGCTCGGGCAGCATCGGCACGACGCGGTCCGGAAAATAGACCGAGTTGCCGCGCTTCAGCGCCTCGCGGTCAAGCGGCGTGCCGTAGCGGACATAGGCGGCGACATCGGCGATCGCCACCGTGACGATGACGCCGCCGGGATTCTTCCCGTCGGTGTCGGGTGTGGCGAAGACGGCGTCGTCATGGTCCTTGGCGTCGGCCGGATCGATGGTGACCAGCGGCAGGTCGCGCCAATCCTCGCGGCCGGCAAGTGCCGCCGGCTTGGCGTCCCCGGCTTCGGCGATGACGTCGGCCGGAAAGACATGCGGAATGTCATGGGCGTGGATGGCGATCATCGAGACCGCCTTCTCGCTGGTCAGCGACCCAAGGACGGCCAGGACCTTCGCGCGCGGCAGGCCATAGCGGGATGCCCGCGCGGGCTCGACCTCGACCAGATCGCCGTTTTTGGCGCCGTTCTGGAATTCCTTGTCGACGATCAGTTCTGGCTGCCGCCGCTCCACCGGCTCGATGCGGAAGCTGCCGTCCTTCAGCACGCGGAAAACGCCGAGCACTGCTTCGCTGCGCTTCTCGAAGATCTTCATCACCCGCCCGGTATAGGCAGGGCCGGTAGGATCCTCGGTCGGGAAAGTCTTGGCGAGCACGCGGTCGCCGATGCCGGGAACCGGGCCGGTGGCGCCGCGCGAAATGCGGATGGCGATGACAGGGGGCGAGCCGGGGCCGGTAAATTCGCTCGGATTGGCCAGAAGCACGCCGTCTGCATCGCGGCCGACAATGTCGAGCACGGCGACATGGGGCAGGGCGCCCGCGCGGGTGAGGCGCTTGCGTTCCTTCGTCAGCAGACCTTCGTCCCGAAGGTCACGCAGCAGGTCCTTCAGCCAGATGCGGTCCTCGCCGCGCAACGCGAAAGCCTTGGCGATCTCGCGTTTTCCGGAACGGTCGGGATTTTCGGCGATGTAGCGCAGGATTTCGTCGCGCGAGGGCCGGTAGTCGTCCTTGACCCTGGCCCTGGTATCGGCGCCGCGCGGATCGCCGTGGCTTCTTCCGGAGATCCTGCGCGCCACGTTCCGCTACCCTTTCTTCGCCGCCCTGCGGAACGGCTTCTTGCCGCCTCCGCCCTTGGCTTCCTTCTCGGCGATCAAAGCGAGCGCCTCTTCCATCGTCACCGACTGCGGATCCTTGCCCTTCGGCAGCGTCGCATTGACCTTGCCGTAGTTGACGTAGGGGCCGTATTTGCCGTCGCGCACGACGATCTTGCCGCCACCGTCGGGATGGTCGCCAAGTTCCTTCAGCGCAGCGGGCGTGGCGCCGTTGCGGCCGCCCTTGCCCTTCTGCTGCTTCTCGGCGATCACCGAGACGGCGCGGTTCAGACCGATCGAGAACACGTCCTCGATGCTTTCCAGGTTGGCGTAGGTGCCGTCATGCAGCACGAAGGGTCCGTAACGGCCAAGACCCGCCGAGATCATCTTGCCGGTTTCCGGGTGCTTGCCGACGTCGCGCGGCAATGACAGCAGCGCGATCGCCTTTTCATGGTCGATCGAGTCGGCCGCCCAGCCCTTGGGCAGGCTGGAGCGCTTGGCTTCCTTGCCTTCGCCGCGCTGGATGTAGGGACCAAAACGGCCGCTGCGCAGCGTGATCTCCTCGGCCGTGTACGGATCCTTGCCGAGCAGCTTGACGCCGTCCTCGCCGTTGCCGTTCTCGCCATTGGGATTGGCGGCATCGCCAAGCTGGCGGGTGTAGGAGCATTCCGGATAGTTCGAGCAGCCGACGAAGGCGCCGAACTTGCCCAGCTTCAGCGACAGGTTGCCTGAGCCGCATTTCGGGCAGATGCGCGGGTTCGAGCCGTCCTCGCGTTCGGGGAACACAAGCGGCGCCAACTCGTCGTTCAAAGCGTCGAGCACGTCGGTGACGCGCAACTCCTTGATGTCGTCGACCGCGCCCGAAAAATCCTTCCAGAAGTCGCGCAGCACGTCCTTCCAGGCGAGCTTGCCATCGGAGATCTCGTCGAGCTTTTCCTCGAGCGAAGCGGTGAAGTCGTACTCGACATAGCGTTCGAAGAAGCTTTCGAGAAAGGCCGAGAGCAGCCGGCCCTTGGCCTGCGGCACCAGCTTGCGCCGGTCGATGGCGACGTAGTCGCGGTCCTCCAGCGTCTTCAGGATCGCCGTGTAGGTCGACGGCCGGCCGATGCCGAGCTCTTCCAGCTTCTTGATCAGCGACGCCTCGGAATAACGCGGCGGCGGCTCGGTCGTGTGCTGGGTGGCGTTGATCGCCTGGCGGGCAAGCTGCTCCCCGGCGCGGATCTCGGGCAGGCGGCGGCTTTCCTCGTCCTCCGCATCTTCGTCCTTCTGGTCGGTATAGGCGGCGATGAAGCCGTCGAAGCGCACGACCGAGCCGACCGCGCGGAGCTCGGCGGTGCGGGCGCCGTTGATCGCCTCGATCTCGACCGTGGTGCGCTCGATCTCGGCCGGCTGCATCTGGCTGGCGATGGCGCGCTTCCAGATCAGCTCGTAAAGCCGCGCCTGGTCGGCATCGAGATATTGCCGGACCGATGCCGGCGTGCGCTTGAAATCGGTCGGGCGGATCGCCTCATGCGCTTCCTGGGCATTCTTGGCCTTGACCGAATAGTAGCGCGGCTTCTCCGGCAGGTACTTCGCGCCGAACTCGCTCGCGATGGCGTCGCGCGCGGCCTCGATCGCCTCCGGCGCCATCTGCACGCCATCGGTTCGCATA
>NZ_RZSL01000252.1:0-8517 GCF_003997355.1 Mesorhizobium sp. M1E.F.Ca.ET.041.01.1.1
GGCTACAGGGGTTCGCTCTGGCTGCTGCCGGATCGCGGCTACAACGTCGAAGGCACCACCGACTACCGCCCGCGCCTCAACACCATCTCGATCGAGCTGACCCCGACCGCTCCGGGCGCCGTGCCCGCCGCCGGGAAGGAACAGTCGGGCGTGAAAGTGACGCTCGCCGACACCATGCTCTTGACTGACGACAAGGGCGCCGACGCCACCGGCCTCGATCCGCTGAACGGCGTGCGTGAAACCGCCGGCGAGATGCCGATCCTGCCGCAGGCCGACAACGGCAAGCTTTCGCTGGACGACGAAGCGATCGTGAGACTGCCCGACGGCACCTTGTTCATCTCCGACGAGTATGGCCCCAACATCTACCGCTTCTCGGCCGACGGCCATCTGATGTCGGCAACCCAGCCGCCGGCGGCGCTGGTGCCGATGCGCCACGGCAAGCCGAATTTCGCTTCGGACAATCCTGGTCCGGGCGCGGCCGAGCCCGATCCGAAGGATCCCGAGACCGGCCGCCAGAACAATCAGGGCCTCGAGGGCATGTCGATGACGCCGGACGGCAAATTCCTGATCGCCGTGCTGCAGTCGGCGCCACGCCAGGATGGCGGCGATTCCGGCTCGACGCGCCAGAACACGCGCGCGCTGGTCTATGACGCCTCCGACCTCGCTCACCTCAAGCTGGCGCACGAGTATGTCGTGCCGCTGCCGGTGTTCAAGGACGCCAAGGGCAAGACCAAGGTGGCCGCGCAGAGCGAGATCGTAGCGCTGTCCGACAAGAGCTTCCTGATGCTGGCGCGCGACAGCGGCAACGGCCAGGGCGTCAACGGCGATGAGTCGCTTTACCGCAAGATCGAGATCGTCGACCTCTCCGCCGCCACCGATATCGCCAACGGCCCGTTCGATGCCGCCGACAAGCCGGTTGCGCCGAAAGGCGTGCTCGACCCGTCGGTGACGCCGGCCAAGCTGACCTCCTTCATCGACATCAACGACAAGGGCGAGCTCGGCCGCTTCGGCCTGCACAATGGCGCGCCGAACGACAAGAACAACCTCTCGGAGAAATGGGAAGCGATGTCGCTGGTGAGCGTGCTCGATCCGAAGCTGCCCGACGACTATTTCCTGTTCGTCGCCAACGACAACGACTTCCTGACCCAGGATGGCTTCCAGGTCGGCGCCCCCTACAAGGCCGAGGATGGCGCCGACGTCGACACCACCTTCCTCGTCTACCAGGTTACCCTCCCCGGCCTGTCGGGAAGCAGCCTCGCCGCGAACTAGCACCGCCGCCGGGGGCGCTCCATCGCTTCGAGCCCGGAAGGGATGCATGAGCGTCAGGCCTGCGATAGCATCGCGGGCCTGATTCATTTTCGGTGCCCGTCATGGATGACGACAAGCCCGCTCACCGGCGGACCCACGACCTCACCAGCGGCCCGATTCCGCGTACGCTGCTTCTGTTTGCCTTGCCGGTGCTCGGCTCCAACGTGCTGCAGTCGCTCAACGGCTCGATCAACGCCGTCTGGGTCGGGCGTTTCCTCGGCGAGGCGGCGCTGACCGCGACCTCCAACGCCAATCTGGTGTTATTTCTCATCCTCGGCACGGTGTTCGGCATCGGCATGGCCGCGACCATTCTGGTCGCGCAATCCGTCGGTGCCCGCGACCTGTCCGAGGCCCGTCGCATCGTCGGCACAAGCGCGACCTTCTTCTTCCTCGTTTCGGTGGTGTTCGCGGTCTGCGGCTGGATCTGGGTCGACGCCATCCTCACCGGTCTCGGCACGCCCGCGGATGCCTTGCCGCTGGCGCGCAGCTATCTGCGCATCATCTTCGTCGCGATGCCGATGATGAACCTGTTGTCCTTCGTCATGACGGTGCTGCGCGGCGCCGGCGATTCGCGCACGCCGTTTGTCTTCATGGCGCTGGCGGTTGTGCTCGATGTCGTCCTGAACCCGCTCTTGATCCGCGGCATCGGCCCCTTCCCCGCGTTGGGCATCGCCGGTTCGGCCACCGCGACGCTGATCGGCCAAACGGTGAGCGTGGTCGCCATCCTGATTGTGCTCTATGCGCGTAAGCACCCGCTGCGGCTGGCCGGCAGCAACCTCGCTTTGCTCATGCCCGATCCGGCGCTTTTGCGCGTCGTCGTCTCCAAGGGCATTCCCATGGGCCTGCAGATGATCGTCATCTCGGCCGCGGCGCTGACCGTGATGGGGATCGTCAACTCCTACGGCTCGCAGGTTGCGGCGGCTTATGGCATCGCGGCGCAGCTCTGGACCTATATCCAGATGCCGGCTTTGGCCATCGGCGCCGCCGTGTCATCGATGGCGGCGCAGAATGTCGGCGCTGGACGCTGGGACCGCATCGGCAAGGTCGCCGCTTCGGGCGTCGGATTCAACCTCGTGCTGACCGGCGCGCTGGTGGCCCTGCTTTTCCTCTTCGACAGGCCTGTGCTCAGCCTCTTCTTGAGCGGCGACAGTACGGCGATCGACATCGCCGCGCACATCAACAAGGCGGCGTCCTGGTCCTTCATCCTGTTCGGCATCACCATCGTGCTGTTCGCCACGGTGCGCGCCACCGGCGCCGTCATGCCGCCTCTGATCATCCTGATCATCTCGGTGCTCATCGTGCGCACCGGCTTTGCCTATTCCATGCGAAGCGTCATCGGTCAGGAAGCGCTGTGGTGGAGCTTTCCGGCCGGCTCGATCACCTCTCTCGTGCTGGCCGCCGCCTACTATCGCTTCGGCCGCTGGCGCACGATGCACATGATCGAGGGGCGCCCGGCCGCCGGCGAGCCGCCGGACACCGGCCTCGGCGTGCCGCGCCAGCGCGCGCGCCTTTCGCCCGAGACGCCGAACGGCTGAAGGCGCTGCTGGATTGGCGGCTGCTCGAGGTCACCTCGCGTAGCGCGCGCCGAACCCCAGCGCCACCAGCGAGAAGATCGTGATCATTGCTGCAAAGGCCAGGCTGGCGACGATCGCATTCGTCCAGCTCGACAGCACGCCGATGCCGACAACCGGCAGCGCATTGCCGCAGAAGCAGCAGATGAAGAAGGCCGAAACCACTTCGGCGCGTCTGTCGGCCGGCGCAATCTGGCTCACGACCTGCAAGCCGCCGCGATAGCCGAGCGCCGCCGCCACGCCGCAGAGCGCGGTGGCAATCACCATGATCGCCATCGAAGCAAAGACCTGCGCCGCGACAACCATCGCCACCGTGGGGATCATCAGGACAAGCGCTGCCAGCATGACGGTGCGGCTGGCGAGCCGCGCCGTCGCCAAGATCGTCGCGGCAGTCACGATCGACAGTTCGAAGAACAGAGCCCCGGCTTCGGCGTGGTTGGTGACATGCAGCTGCTGCGCCAGCACGCTCGGCGCCAGCGCTGCATAGAAGCCGACGAGAGCCATGGCGCCGAAGCCGGTCACCGCAGGCGCCACGAACCGCGCGCGGATGCTGTCGGGAACCGAAAGCCGCGGCCGCATCGGAACGTGGGAGAGCCGTCCCGGCTCGGACACGGTCTCGCGCGTGCGCCAGATCAGCAGCGTGACCAGCGCCAGCAGAGCGAGATAGACGGCGAATGTCAGCCTGAGCGGCCAGGGCGCGTATTCGGCCAGCAGGCCCGATATCAGGGCACCGAGGCCGAGACCGACGAAGTTGGTGCTGGTGGCAATGATGGCGGACCGCGACTTGTCCTCGCCTTCGATCAGCTCGGCGAGCCAGGCGGTGCCGGTTCCCGCGCCGATCCCGATGCCCAGCCCGCTGAGGATGCGGGCGATGTCGAGCCACGCGAGGTTTTCGGCGAAGAGGAAAAACAGCGCGCTGACCACGGCGACTGCCATCGCCGCCAGCGCCGTCGGACGGCGGCCGATGACATCCGACAACCGCCCGAAAAACAGCAGCGCCGCAAGATTGCCGATCACATAGACGGCGTAGACCAGCGTCAGGGTGATCTGCGAAAACCCGAAGGCCTGTTTGTAGATTACATAGAGCGGCGTCAAAGCCGTGCTGCCGGTAAAGAGTGCTGCAATCATGGCGGCGACGGCAGCCATCGCCGCGCCGCCGCTGAGTTCATTGTCGCGCGTGATTGTCTGAGCGTAGCTGGTCATCGGAACCTCCGGCCAGTTTGCAAGCCCCAGCGCCCATGTAGTGGCGGCCATCCCGCATTCCGAACGCCCTCCTGACAATTCTGGCAGTATGGCCTCGCGCGAAATCCTTGCGTAACGTCTGTCAACCGACAAAGGAGGAACCATGGGCAAGGGACGGGTCGAGGCATTCACCGATGGCGTCGTCGCCATCATCATCACCATCATGGTGCTGGAGCTGAAGGTTCCGCACGGCGAGGACCTTGCCGCGCTGGCGCCGCTATGGCCGATCTTCTTCTCCTACGTCTTGTCCTTCATCAATGTCGGCATCTACTGGAACAATCTGCACAACATGTTCCACACCGTGCAGCGCGTCGATGGCCGCGTCTTATGGGCCAATCTCAACCTTCTGTTCTGGCTGTCGCTGATGCCGGTGACCACCGCCTTCATGGGCGAGAATCACTTCGCGCCGGTGCCGGTCGCCGTCTACGGCGTCGACCTCGCGCTTTGCGCCGTTGCCTACAACATCCTGGTCATCAAGCTGCGCCATCTTCACGGCGCCGAGACGACCTTTGCCAGGGCCGTGGGCCAGGATCGCAAGGGCAAGATTTCGCTGGCCCTCTATCTGGCCGGGATAGCGCTGACCTTCGTCAGTCAATGGATCGGCGTGGCCATCTATGTGCTGGTTGCGACCATCTGGTTCGCGCCGGACAAGCGCTTCGAAAGGCTGATCGAAAAATAACCGAAGCAATTCCAGGAAAAGTGCGTAGCGGTTTTCCGTCCGGAAATTGCGAAAAACCCGCCCTACCTCCGCATCGCCTTCAGCTTCTCGGCCACCGAGGCGGCTAGGTCGGCATAGCGTTCTTCCAGCCGCTCGGCCGCCGTGATGACGGGAAAATCATGGCCGAATTTTTCCAGGGCCAGACGCAGCTTCTCGGCGAAGTCCGCCTGTTTCTCCAGCGCCGCGAAAAGCGTCTTGACCTGTGCCTCGCTGATATCGGGGTTGGCGAGCATCTTCGGCACCTCGCGGCTCATCTGGTCGCCGGTGGTGGTCTGCTCCTTCAGGATTTCGATCCAGTCGGTCAAATGTCGAGCTCCTTTCCTGCCAGCATGCGCGGGGCGAGCAGTCGCGGTCAACCCGTTGCGGCTATTGCCGTCAACCGTTGCGGCTATTGCCGTCAACCCGTTGCCGCCCTCGCGTCAAACATCGCGGCGATCGAGGCTTGTCTCGGCTCCGGCCGGCGTTAAGTTCGGCTCGACATCGAACAAGGACATGGACCATGACCAGCGACGCCGAAATCCAGACCGCCCTGCCCGCTTTTGCCTCCGGCAATGTCGCCGTCATCACCGGGGGCGCCAGCGGCATCGGCCTTGCCGCGGCGAAGCGATTCGCCGCCATGGGCATGAAGACGGTCATTGCCGATATCGGCGGCGTGCGCCTTGACCAGGCCAGACAGGCGGTCGCCGCCATTGCCGGCGACGATGCCGTTCTCCCAATTCCTACCGATGTCTCCAAGGCCGACGAGGTCGACCGGCTGGCGGAACTTGCCTACGGCGCATTCGGCGCAGTCTCGGTGCTGATGAACAATGCCGGGGTCGGCAACAATCCGGGCAAGCCGTGGGAAAACCGTGACGCCTGGAAGCGGCTGCTGGACATCAACTTCTGGGGCGTCGTGCATGGCGTCGAGGCCTTCGCGCCGCGCATGCTGGCCGCGGGCAAGCCCGGCCTGATCGTCAACACCGGATCCAAGCAAGGCATCACCACGCCGCCCGGCAATCTCGCCTACAACGTCTCCAAGGCAGGCGTGAAGACATTCACCGAGGGTCTGGCGCATGCGCTGCGCAACGAGCCTGGAGCGAAGGTTTCCGCGCATTTGCTCATCCCCGGCTTCACTTTCACTGGACTGACCGAAGGCGCGACGGAAAAGCCGGCCGGCGCCTGGACGGGCGAGCAGGTTATCGATTTCATGCTGGCATCGCTCAAGCGGAACGACTTCTACATCCTCTGTCCGGACAACGAGGTGGCGCGGCCGATGGATGAAAAGCGCATGGCCTGGGCGATCGGCGACATCATCGAAAACCGCCCTGCCCTGTCGCGCTGGCATCCGGATCACAAGGACGCGTTCGCCGCCTTCATGAACCGCTGACGGGGTCCGTTCAGGCGGCTGCCTTTTTCTTGGTGCCGTTCTTCCCCGCCACCGCCTTTTTGACGGCGGCCTGGGCGACCTCCCGGTCGTGCCGCTTTGCGGCCTTTTCGCATTTGTCGCGAATCTCCTCGACCTCGGATTCGGTCAGATGCTCGATGCCGATGAAGGTGTTGTGGGCCCGGCTTACCAGGATCAATTCATCGAGTTTGGTCTGGATGGCCGCGCTGTCGCGATTTTGCGTGTTCTGGATGAGGAACACCATCAGGAACGTGACGATGGTGGTGCCGGTGTTGATGACCAGTTGCCAGGTGTCCGAGAAGCCGAAAAACGGGCCGGTCACCCCCCAGACCAGCACGATCAGAACGCAGATGGCAAAGGTCGGCGGCATACCGGCCAAGTGAGCCACCCAATTGGCGACCTTGGTGAAAAGTCTCTCGATCATCCATCCCTCGCCGGAGCCGCCAGAACGCGGCGTTTCGAGAGAAACAAGGCGCCGGCCCCTCAGGTTCCCGACGATCGAATTTTCCGCCCGCACGCGCATGCAATCGGATACGCGCCAAAGCTGTTTCGCCGCGAAAAAACACCTTATTCGTTTGTTGCCATAGTGCCGATGCAGGTCAAAAAGCCTGCTCCTTCCGCTTCACGGCGGTTTACCTCCAGCCCCTTCCGTCGCGCCACCCCCGCAAGGCGGAAGGGGCACCGTCTTCCGGAAAATCTTGAAAAATCAGGGCGTTGCGCCTTCCCAGCGATCGAGGAAGGCCTCGATCGGCAATGACTGCATGTCCGGGATCGCCCTGGCGAGTTTTTCCGGCGCCCAGTCCCACCAGGCAAGGTTCTCGATACGCGCCGCCGTGGCTGCGGCGAACCTCTGGCGCAGAGGCTTCGCCGGAACGCCGGCGACGATTGCGTAAGGCGGCACATCATGTGTCACCACGGCATTGGCGCCGATGACGGCGCCGTTGCCGATAGTCACACCAGGCATGACGACCGCGCCATGGCCGATCCAGACATCGTGACCGATGCTGACCGGCCTTGCCTGCCGCCGCTCGCGGAATGCCGCGTCGACGCCAAGCCAGCGGAAATACTCGTTCGGCCGGTAGCTGATCTTGTGCTGGGTCAACCGATCGATCGGATGCTCGAGCGCATTGATGCGGCTGTTGGCGGCGATCGAGCAGAATTTGCCGATCGTCGTGTAGATCGCTTCCGAATGGCGCTCGAAATAGGAAAAGTCGCCGACCGTCACCTCGCGCAGGATCACCCGCTCGCCGATCGAGGCATAGCGGCCGAGCTTGCACCCTTTCAGTTCCGCGGTCGGATGGATGCGCGGCTCGGGATCTTTCAGGACAAGGTGTTCAGGACGGTCCATGGCGCGGCTTTACGCCCGAGCGATTGGACCCGCAAGCGGGACCCTATCATCCGCCGATCGGAAGCCTATTGCGGCTTGCCCTTTGTCCACGCGACGTTCTGGCCGTAGAGCGGCACGGTGGTGACCGACATCTTCGCCGAGCCGTTCTGCACCTGGCGCGAATGCGACAGATAGATCAGCGTCTCGTTCTTCTTGTCGTAGATGCGGTTCACCACCTGCTTCTTCCAGATCAGGCTGAGGCCCTGCTTGAACACCTCCTCGCCGCTCTCGCTCATGTCGATGTCACCGATGGTGATCGGCCCGGTCTGGCGGCAGGAGATCGAGGAATCGGAGGGATCCTCGAACCAATTGCCCTTGTGCAACCGATCGATGATGCTGCGATCGAAATAGGCGACGTGGCAGGTGACGCCGTCGACTTTCGGATCCTTGATCGCGTCGATCATGATGTCGTTGCCGACCCAGTCGACGCCGACCTTGCCGACCTCGTCGGCAGCCGCTGCGCCGGCGCTCAGGGCAAGACATGCGGCAATCAAGCCGATCAGTTTTCGCAAGGAAGCCTCCTCGGGTTTGCGGTTCAGCCGATGTCAGGTGGGATAAGACCATGGCATTTGCAAGCCGTTCGACGGCTGGACGCGATATCGAGCCGAGAGCGCCCGTTAACCGTGACGGTTGCGGCAACGCGACATCTTTGCGCCCATCGCGCCGAACCGTTAGAACTGTTTGTCAAAACAGGCCCGCGCCCAGTCCGGCGCGCCGCGACGATCACGACGGATAGTTTTCTGATGATGCGCTCAATTCTGGTCGGCATTCTTGTCCTGATGGCGGCGGGCATAGGCTGGCTCACTTTCGACTGGTACCGCGGCCATTATGGCGGCGAACCCTTCGGCGCTGCCTTCGCGCTGACCGACCAGAAAGGCGCGCCGATCACCGAGGCTGCGTTCAGGGG
>NZ_RZSL01000253.1:0-8508 GCF_003997355.1 Mesorhizobium sp. M1E.F.Ca.ET.041.01.1.1
GACATAGACGAAGACGATGAAGGCGCCGGTGAAGGACACAGACAGCGAGTTGCCGCCGACGATGGGCAGCGACAGCCAGCCGTCCAGAAGCCAAAGCAGGTTCAGCTTGGCCAGCAGCCAAGTGAGGATGCCTTCCTTGGCGAGGATCAGCTTCCAGGCATAGATCTTGACCAGGTAGCTCGACCAGAGCGGCAGCATGACGCCGAGATAGAAAAGCGCCTTCCAGCGGCCGCGCGCATAGCGCGCCGCATAATAGGCGATGGGGAACGCCACGACCGCCGAGGCGAGCGTGACGAGCGCCGCCATCGTCACCGTGCGCAGGATGATGTCGAGATTGGCGGCCTGGAACAGGTCGCCATAGGTCTTCAGCGTGAACTCGCGATTGATGAGGCCGGAGAACTCGTCGATCGAGAAGAAGCTCTGCAGGAGCAGCGCGAAAAGCGAGCCGATATAGACGATGCCCAGCCACAGAACCGGCGGCAGCAGCATCAGGAAAAGCAGGAGTTTCGGCCGGCGCCAGAACAGGTCGGAGAAAGCGCCGCGCAAGCCGCCGCTGCCGGGCAGGATGGCAGGGGCGGGGTTGGAGTTGAGCGCGGCGATGGTCATGGGGCGCCTGCCGCGTCGATTGGATCAATGGCGGTAAGGCCGAGTTCCTTCGCACCCCCCTCTGTCCTGCCGGACATCTCCCCCGCAGGGGGGGAGATCAGCAGCTTGTCTGCCTTGCCAGTTCTGCAACCTTGGAAGTTGGCGAAGCCAATGGTGACAGCCAATCTCCCCCCTTGCGGGGGAGATGTCCGGCAGGACAGAGGGGGGTGCCTCGCGCAAACCGTGCTCATACCTGTTCATCCATCAGATGCAGGTGCTCGCGGTTGAAGGTGAGCATCACCGCCTCGCCCTCCGCCGGCAGCGCCGTGCCCGCCGGCACCACGGCGTGCAGCCTCAGCCCATCGGCATCGAGCGCCAGCCTGGTGGTGGCGCCGAGATAGTTGGTTCCGACCAAGCGGGCGGCAACGCCGTCGCCGCTTGTCGCTTGGGTGACGCGGATGGATTTGGGCCTGAGACTCCCCCAGCAATGCTGGCCGGAATAGCGCTGGACGAAATCCGGCGGCAGCACATTCGATGAGCCGACGAAATCGGCGACGAAGCGCGTCTTAGGCCGCTGGTAGATATCCTCCGGCGTGCCGACCTGCATGATCCTGCCGTCGTTGAAGACGGCGACGCGGTCGGCCATGGACAGCGCCTCGCCCTGGTCGTGGGTGACGAAGACGAAGGTGATGCCGAGCACCTTCTGCAGCGACTTCAATTCCTCCTGCATGTTCTCGCGCAGCTTGAGGTCGAGCGCGCCGAGCGGCTCGTCGAGCAACAGGACCTTGGGCTGGTTGACGAGCGCCCGGGCAAGCGCGACGCGCTGGCGCTGGCCGCCGGAGAGCTGGCTGGGACGCCGGGCGCCATAGCCCGGCAGTCGCACCAGCGACAGCGCCTCTTCCGCCGCCTTCAGCCGCTCGGCCTTGCCGACGCCCTTGACCATCAGGCCGTAGGCGACGTTGTCGAGCACGTTAAAGTGCGGGAACAGCGCGTAGTCCTGGAAGACGGTGTTGACGTTGCGGCGGTAGGGCGGAAACCCTTCGGCGCGCTCGCCGAAGATCGAGATCGATCCCGCCGTCGGCTGCTCGAAGCCGGCGATCAGCCTAAGACAGGTCGTCTTGCCGGAGCCGGACGGCCCGAGCATGGCGAAGAACTCGCCCGGCGCGATGTCGAGATCGACCGCATCGACGGCACGCACGCTGCCGAAATGGCGCGAGACTTGTTTGAAGGAAACGGCGGAGGTCATGGGCCTGTCAGTCGGTTGCCGGGTTAAACGAAGGCGGATTCGCGCGACGCCCTACCTCCCCCTTGTGGGGAGGTCGCGGCGAAGCCGCGGGTGGGGTCGATTGGCAACGAACTGCCGCGCTAGCCCCCACCCCGACGCTGCGCGTCGACCCTCCCCACAAGGGGGAGGGTAAAAGCGATCACCGCCCGCCGATGACGCCGATATAGTCCGACACCCAGCGGTAGTAAGGCACGCACTGGTCGTTCTGGCTGGCGCATTTCGACACCGGCGTCTTCCAGAACTTGATCTTCTCGAAATTGTCGTAGCCGTTGGTCTTGCAGCCTTCCTCGCCGAGCAACTCGTTACCCTTGCAGGCGGCCGGCACCACCGGCAGCGAGCCGAACCAGGCCGAGACGTCTCCCTGGACCTTGGGTGAGAGCGAGTGCTCGAGCCACATATAGGCGCAGTTCGGATGGGCGGCGTCGGCCTCCATCATGGTGGTGTCCGCCCAGCCGGTGACGCCTTCTTCCGGCACGGTCGAGGCGACCGGCTTCTTGGCGGCGACAAGCGTGTTCACCTGATAGGGCCAGGAGCCTGAAGCAACCACGCCTTCGTTCTGGAAGTCGTCGACCTGGATCGCGGCGTCATGCCAGTAGCGGCCGACCAGCGTGCGCTGCGTGCGCAACAGATCGAGCGCCGCCTTGTACTGGTCCTCGGTAAGCTCGTAGGGGTCCTTGATGCCCAGTTCCGGCTTGTGGAACATCAGGTAGTTGGCGGCGTCCGCGATGTGGATCGGGCCGTCATAGGCTTGCACGCGACCCTTGTTCGACTTGCCGTCGGGCAGCTTCATCTCCTCGAAGACGACGTTCCAGCTCTTGGGCGCTTCCTTGAAGACGTCGGT
This sequence comes from Mesorhizobium sp. M1E.F.Ca.ET.041.01.1.1, assembly GCF_003997355.1. Classification (NCBI taxonomy): domain Bacteria; kingdom Pseudomonadati; phylum Pseudomonadota; class Alphaproteobacteria; order Hyphomicrobiales; family Phyllobacteriaceae; genus Mesorhizobium; species Mesorhizobium sp. M1E.F.Ca.ET.041.01.1.1. The sequence continues at coordinate 2,712 of NZ_RZSL01000253.1, forward strand.
GTTGTACATCAGGATGTTCGGGCCCCACTGGTAGGGAACGCCGTAGTGCACCTTGTCGACGGTGAACCAGGGCGCGTCCTTCAGGCGGTCGTCGACCGTCTTCCAGCTCTTGACGAGGTCGGTGTTGATCGGCTGCACGCGCTTGCCGGCGACGAGGCGCAGCGAAGCATCACCCGAAGCCGTCACCAGGTCGAACCCGCCCTCGTTCATCAGCGAGACCATTTCGTCCGACGTGTTGGCGGTCTTGACGTTGACCTTGCAGCCGGTCTCCTTCTCGAAGGCAGACACCCAGTCATAGTTCTTGTCGGTCTCGCCGCGCTCGATGTAGCCCGGCCAGGCGACGATATTGAGCTCGCCCTCGCCCTTGCCGAGTTCCTTGACCTGGGCGATCGCCTGACCCGAGAAGGCCAGCGCAACCGTCAACGCCGTGCATGACTTCAGGAATGCATTCATCATCGATCTCCCATTTTGGCGCGTGACCCCGAAACCGCTTCGGTTTTCGAAAAGGATCATGCGCAAACCTGAACGCCAGAGCTCAGTGCCCCGACAGCCGCGCTCCCGAGCGGCTTTTGTTCCCTGGCGAAAAAGTGCTGTGAAAAATCCGGTTTCGCAAATTCATTTATCAGAAAGTCGATATCGGTTTTTCCGATAGACGGACGCCTTCAAGCCGCCGCCGTCACCAGCCAGCAGGCGGCATTGAAGCGAGCCTTACCGTCCTCCACGAAAGGCGCGAATGCACCAGGCAAGACCGTGGTGATTTTTTCGGCCGTTGCCCGGTTTACCTCGCGCAGCGCAGCGCCGACCGGCCCCAGCCGGGTGACATATGTCATCAGATCGCCTTCGGCGATCTGACACAGGACGTCCGCCTGTTCGACTTTGATTGACGACCAGCCGCTCGCTTCAAGGATCCGCTTCACCTTGGCGCCGTCGGCAAAGGCAAACTGCCCCGGCGCCTCGGGGTCTGGCACGGGCGCGGGCGGCAGGAAAGGCGCGGCCGCTCGCGCAGCGGTCGTCATGAAATCATTCTCGACCGGACTGCGCCAAGCGACAAAGGCGAGTTTGCCACCGCGCCTCGCGGCTTGTCTTATGTTGGTGAACGCGGCCACGGGATCATCGAAGAACATGACACCAAAGCGCGAGACAACAGTGTCGAAGCGCGCTGATTCGAACGCATATGTCTGGGCATCGCCCACTTCAAAACTTGCATTTGCCACCTTTTCCAGCCGCGCGCGCTCCGTCGCCAGGGCGACAAGCGGCTGCGAGATATCCAGCCCAACACAACGTCCGTCGTTGCCGACGCGGCGCGCCATCGCCAGAGTCGTGGCGCCGGCGCCGCAGCCGATATCCAGGACATTGCCCCCTTCTCCGGGATAGCCGGCATCCACTACGAGGCGCTCGAACGGCGCCAGTACCCCGTCGAGGATCGGCTGCATCTCGACCCAGGCCTTTCCGCTGACGTCATTCCAGAGAGCTGCTTGCTGTGTGTTTGGCTGCGCGGATTGCGGCATAACGGACCTCGCTTTCTGTTGCTCTCGCCGATCGTCGCGAGCACTCTACGAGTTCAAGCCGACTTGAGGTCAAGCATGAAAGATATGGACATTGCCGAAGTGTCGCGCCGCACCGGCGTGCCCGCCTCGACACTTCGTTACTACGAGGAGAAGGGCCTCATCGCCTCGATCGGCCGTCGCGGCCTGCGCCGCTTGTTCGACCCGGCCGTCCTGGAACGGCTCGCCTTGATCGCGCTTGGACGAGCGGGTGGATTCGCACTGGACGAAATTTCCTCGATGCTGACGCCCGACGGTCTGCCGAAAATGGATCAACGGCGCTTGGATGCCAAAGCGAACGAACTGGACCGGACCATCCAGCGCCTGACCGCGATCCGAGAGGCTTTGCGTCACGCCGCCCGATGTCCGGCCGTCCGGCCGATGGAGTGTCCGACGTTCCGGCGCGCCGTCAGGCTGGCCGGTGCCGGCCGCTTCGAGGTTGCTCCGACCGGTCCGTTCAAGGCGGAGGCGGTTCCCGCAACAAGGCGCAATCGAAAGACTGGCGACGTCAGCCTGGAGTAGGTCACACTAGCGGCGGACCATGCGCTGCGATTGGGCGAGGCCGATGAAATCGCGGGCGGACTGCGGCAGGCTGGAGCCACGGCGCCAGACCATGCCGACCTGGACGACCGGAAGCGAGCCGGAGATATCGCGGGATTCGATGCGGTCGCCTTCCAGCGACCAGGGGCGGTAGACGAGGTCGGGCAAAAGCGCCACGCCGGCGCCGGTGGCAACGAGACTGCGCACGGCTTCGACCGAGCGGGTGCGGAAGGCGACATGGGGTCTCGCGCCGATCGCCGACAGCAGCTTGCCGGTGTTTTCCTCGATCTCGTCGACGGTCAGCATGATCAGCGGCTCGGACGCGATATCGCCGATACCGATGATGTCGGCGCTGGCGAGCTTGTGGCTGAGCGGTAGCCAGAGCCGATAGGCGGAGACCTCGAGGATTTCGGACTGCAGCGCGGTGCGGTCGCGCAGATTGGAGGTGACCATGACGGCGATGTCGAGCTTGCCGCCAACCAGGAGGTGCTCGAGATAGTCGCCATTGTCCTCGATGGCCGAGACCTCGACGCCGGGATAGGCGCGGCGGTAGCGCGCCAGCAAATCGGAAAGCACATAGCCGGCGACCAGCGAGGTGACGCCGAGTTGGAGCCGACCGCCGGCCGTCAGTTGGTCGCCGAGGAAGGCGCGGCGCGCATCGGAGACATCGGCCAGGATCTTCGTGGCGTGGCGCAGGAACTGATGGCCCTTGTGGGTGATGTTCAAGCCCCGCGGATGACGCTCGAACAATTCGACCCCGAGATCGCTCTCCAGCTCCTTGATCGCCTCGGTGACCGATGATTGCGAGATGGAGAGGTTCTGAGCGGCGCCCGACACCGTGCCCTGCTCGGCGACGGCGACGAAAAACTGGAGCTGGCGGATGGTGAAGGCCATGGCCGGACTAAACACCGGCCCGGCCGGGAAGGGAAGGCATTGGCAGCTCCCAGCGCTAGGCCGCCGCGATGCTGAGACGCGCGCCAGCCTGGCTGAGCGCCGCGGCGATGTCGTGCGGCGGCGGCTGGTCGGTCGCGAGCTCCGAAAAACCGTCGAAGCCGCAGACCTGGACCAGCCCTTGCCGGCCGAACTTGGTGTGATCGGTGACGACCAGCGAACGCTGGCCGCGCGACAGCACCATGCGGGCGAATTCCGCTTCCGCGAGCTCATAGTCGGTAAGGCCGGCGACGGCATCGACCGCGCCAATGGAGATCACCGCGTGGTCGACGGAGAAACGGCTGACGAAGTCTATCGCAGTAGCACCGAAGGCGGCACCGGAATCGCTGCGCAACTCGCCGCCTGCCATGTAGACCCGGTTGCCGTTCACGGTCGCCAGTGTGCGGGCGATGTCGGACGAGTTGGTGACCACCGTCAGCCGGCGATGGCCGAGCAGTTCGCGCGCCAGGAAGGAGGTAGTGGTGCCGGTGTCGAGCATGATCGATTCGCCGTCGCGGATGGTGGCCGCGACCATGCGGGCAATCAGGCGCTTGGCCTCGGCATTCTCGCGCATGCGGCGCTCAAACGGCGCCTCGCCGGCCATCGACGGCAGGCGGACCGCCCCATGCATCTTGAGCAGCGCTCCGTCATCGGTAAGCGGCTTGACGTCGCGCCGCACCGTCTCCAACGACACGCCCAGCCGTTCGGCCAGGCTGGCAATGGTGATCGTGCCCTCCTCGCTGAGGAGCCGCAGGATCTCTCCATGCCGTTTCGAGTGGATCATAGGGACGTCCGGGATTTTGACCGATTCTAAGGCATTCCTAACGCTTTTAAAGGAATTGCTCATATTTTCGGGCAAAACACCCAGAAAAGGTCACAGCTTTCGATTGACAGCCGCGTCGCACTGGCGTGAGATCATTCTGTGACAGGCTCGGAACTGCCACGGGAGGGTGATGGCAGAGCCGCAATCGACCGACCAGATCTTCTGGAACGTGCTTGGCGCGAGTTTTTTTCGAATCCGCGGGGGCGGACGCCGGGATCCTGAACCTGGCCAAGGGGCTCGTCGGTGCGGCGTGGGATATCGATCCCAGCGTCTCGCACCGACGAGGCTTTTGTGTTCTCTCACACCATCGCTTTGTCGAAAGCCGGCTGGAGCAGGAACAAACCCGTGAGTGCTCCGGTAGTAGCAGAAGACCGCATCCGTGCCCTGCCCTGCTGGACCGGCAGCATCGAAATCGAGCCGCTGCCGGGCGGTCTCAGCAACGCCAACTATGTCGTCACGGACGGCGCCGGGCGGCATGTCGTGCGCTTCGGCCAGGATTTTCCATTCCATCATGTCTTTCGCGAGCGCGAGGTGATGACGGCGCGAGCGGCGCATGCGGCGGGCTTCGCGCCGGCCGTGCACTATGCCGAACCTGGAATTCTGGTGACGGAATTTCTCGGCGCCAAGACCTTTCTCGGAGAGGATGTGCGCGCCAATCTCGGCCGGGTGGCGGCGCTGCTGCGCGGCTTCCACCGTGAGATGCCCAACCATGTCTCCGGCGCCGGCTTCATGTTCTGGGTGTTCCACGTGATCCGCGACTATGCCCGCACGCTGGACGAAGGCGGCAGCCGCAAGAAAGAGGAGCTGCCGCGTTATCTCACGCTGGCGGACGAGCTCGAACGGGCGCAGAAGCTGTTGCCGATCGTCTTCGGCCACAATGATCTTTTGCCGGCGAATATCCTCGACGACGGCAAACGGCTGTGGCTGATCGATTTCGAGTATGCCGGCTTCAACACCGCGATGTTCGATCTCGCGGGGGCAGCCTCCAATGCCGGCATGAACGACGATGAGTCCTTCGCCTTCCTCACCGCCTATTTCATGAAGGAGCCGGACAAAGAGATCCGCCGCTCGCATGCGGCCATGCAATGCGCCTCGCTGCTGCGCGAAGCGATGTGGAGCATGGTCTCCGAGCTCTATCTCGACGCGCCCGGCATCGACTACGTCGCCTATACCGAGGAGAACCTCGTGCGGCTCGACGCGGCGCTGGAAAACTACCGGACGAAATACGGAACCAGGCCATGACCTTGCCCAGCCATGCCGGGATCGTCGTTATCGGCGGCGGCATCATCGGCTGCTCGACCGCCTATCATCTGGCGCGCGACCACAAGACCGACGTGGTGCTGCTGGAACAGGGCAAGCTGACCTCGGGCTCGACCTGGCACGCGGCCGGCCTCGTCGGGCAGTTGCGCTCTTCGGCCTCGATCACGCGCGTGCTCAAATATTCTGTCGAGCTCTACAAGGGGCTCGAGGCCGAGACCGGGCTGGCAACCGGCTGGAAGATGACCGGTTGCCTCAGACTCGCCACCAATGCCGACCGCTGGACCGAGTTCAAGCGGCTGGCGACGACCGCGAAAAGCTTCGGCATGGACATGCAGCTCTTGTCGCCGGCCGAGGTGAAGCGCATGTGGCCGCTGATGGAAACAAGCGACCTCGTCGGCGCATCCTGGCTGCCGACCGACGGCCAGGCCAGCCCTTCCGACATCACGCAATCGCTCGCCAAGGGCGCGCGCATGCATGGCGCCAAACTGTTCGAGAATGTGCGCGTCACCGGCTTTACGATGAAGGACGGCCGCATCACGGCGGTGAAGACCGAGAAGGGAGACATTGCCTGCGACAAGGTGGTGAACTGCGCCGGGCAGTGGGCAAGGCAGGTCGGCGCGATGGCCGGCATCAACGTGCCGCTGCAGCCGGTCAAGCATCAGTATATCATCACCGAAAGGATCGAGGGGCTCGCCAACGA
>NZ_RZSL01000254.1:0-8471 GCF_003997355.1 Mesorhizobium sp. M1E.F.Ca.ET.041.01.1.1
CGATTGTGCGGTAGCCGAGGCGCGCCGCTGCCATCGCCAGCATGCGGCCGAGCTGGCCGCCGCCGATGATGCCGATGGTCGATCCCGGCGCCAGGCTCACGGCGTGTCCGCCGGCTCGCTGGCGACCTTGGCAGTTTGGGCCGCGCGCCAGGCGTCGAGTCGGGCGGCGAGTTTTTCGTCGTTCAGCGCAAGCACAGCTGCGGCGAGAAGCGCCGCATTGGCCGCGCCCGCCTTGCCGATGGCTAAAGTGCCGACCGGAATGCCGGCCGGCATCTGCACGATGGAGAGCAGCGAATCCTGGCCCGACAGCGCCTTGGATTCGACCGGAACGCCGAAGACCGGCAGCGGCGTCATAGCCGCCGTCATGCCGGGCAGATGCGCCGCGCCCCCGGCGCCGGCGATGATCACCTTGTAGCCGGCCGCCTTGGCGCCCTTGGCGAATTCATAGAGGCGGTCGGGCGTGCGGTGCGCCGAGACGATCAGCCTTTTGTGCGGAATGCCCAGCGCATCCAGCGTTTCCGCCGCCTGGCGCATCGTCGCCCAGTCGGACTGGCTGCCCATGATGATGGCGACGTCGGCACGCTGATCGGTCAAGGGTATCGCTCCCGGCGGCAAAGGCGCGCCTTAGCGGAATTCGCTACGAGCCGCAAGGATTCGGACGCGTTTGCGCATGATCGATGCTCCGGCCGACGCCTATCGCCAGCCACCAGAGGCGGCAATGCGCTCACCGGTTAGCCAAGACGCCTCATCGGAAGCGAGAAAGACCGCAACTCGGGCGACGTCCTCGGGCTGGCCGAAACGGCCGAGCGGGGTCTTCGCAATGATTTCCTTTTCGAACTCGCTGCCTACGATGCCTACCCGTTTCAGCCCCTCGGTGTCGACGCCGCCCGGAGCTATTGCGTTGACGCGGATGTTGCGAGCCCCGAGTTCCCGGGACATTGACAGCGTGATCGAATCCACCGCGCTCTTGGTTGCGGCATAGATGAGCGAATTGGGTTGCGGGTTCAGGCTGGCTATCGAGCTGATGTTGATGACACTGCCGCCCGCTGGGCCGAAATGTTTCGCCGCTTCCTGGATGGTCAGGATCGTGCCCAGCACGTTGGTGTCAAACTGGCGATGGAACTCGGCCTCGGTTACGGCTTCCAGCGGCTCGAATTCGAACACGCCTGCATTGTTGACCAGAATGTCGATGGTGCCGAAGGACGACTTCGCCGCCTCAAACAGACGGCGCACGTCGTCGCCCAGCGAGACGTCGCCCTGGATGGCTATCGCCCGGCCGCCACCTTCCTTGATCTCCGCAACGATGCGGTCAGCACCGTCCTTGGAAGTGGCGTAGTTGACGACCACGGCAGCGCCGGCTGCCGCCAATCCTCTGGCGATGGCGGCGCCGATGCCTTTCGAAGCGCCGGTGACGATAGCGACCTTTTCGGCCAGTCTGCTCATCAAATCTCTCCTTGTGTTGATGATGAGCCGTATCTGGTGATGATCGGAAGGCGTATTAGGATCAGCCTGATCATTTCTTTGGTGCCTGGAATTCTGGAATGACGACAATCCTCGAAAAGACCGCCGGTCTTGTCGCCTTCGTTCGCACCGTCGATGCCGGTTCGTTTCACGCAGCCAGCCGTCTGCTCGGCTCCAGCCCGTCGGCGGTATCGAAAAGCGTGGCGCGGCTGGAACGGCGGCTGGGCGTGCGATTGATCCAACGTTCGACGCGCCACCTCGGCCTGACCAGCGAAGGCATCGCCTATTACGAGCGGGTCGCGCCGCTGCTGAGGGCGCTCGACGACGCTGAAGATATCGTCCAGATGGCCGATACGGCGCGGGGCCTGTTGCGAGTCACCGCACCCATCGAGCTCGGGCGCGGCCTGATCGCCTCGTGGGCGGAGCTCTTCCTTTCGCAACATGGCGAACTGAAACTGGAGCTCAGCGTCACCGACCGCCATGCCGACCTGATTCGTGAGGGCTACGACATGGCAGTGCGCCTAGGCGACCTGTCCGACACCGGTCTCGTCGCCCGCAAGATCGGCAATCTTCCGATCGTGCTGGTCGCCGCGCCCGTCTATATCGAGCGGCGGGGCCACCCGGCCTCGATAGACGCGCTGCAGGACCACGACTTCATCCGCCATCAGATGGCAGGGCGGCCCTATCCCGTCACTTTTGCGAACGGCACACAGATCGTGCCGAACGGGCGCCTCGACACCGACGACGGGGGCGCCATCCGGCAGGCGGCGCTTGCCGGAGCCGGCATCGCTCATCTGATGCAGTTTGCGGTGCAGAACGATCTCGATGCTGGTCGCCTGGTTCGCATCCTGCCCGGGGTGGCGATGCCTACCATGCCGGTCCATATCGTGCACGCGTTCGGGCGGCAGCTACCGGTCCGAGCCCGCTTGTTCGTTGATTTCCTCGCAGGCCGGATGGCCGCCCTGTCAAGGTAGTTGCAGGCCGGTGCTAGTCCGGCCAGCGCAGCGCGCCGGCTGAATCCTTGCGCGCCGCTTTCATCGCTTCCGCAGGACGCTCCTTCGCCGTCAGCACGGCACGCAGGCGCTCGGCCACGATCTCCGCCTCGCCGGAGTGAAGGTTGCACGGGTCGAGGAAAAAGTGACCGCGCTCGACCTCGTGGTTGCGCACGATGACCGGCGGCGAGCCGGCGGCTAAAGCCGAGGCGAGGCCGGCGGCGGTGAAGCGGCTTTCCGGGCGCACGAAGACCTGCAGGCGGTCGAGTGGATTGGCCGTCGGATCCGGAATGATCTCAGCGCCGATGCCGGGAATGCCCTGGAGTGCGTCCTTCCACAGATTGAGCGCCGCCTCCTCGCGGCGACGGATCCCGGCATGGTCGCGCTTCTCCCAGGCCTCAAGTGCGGCCATGGTGCCGGCGATGCTTTCCTTGCCGACCTTCATGGCCCGCGCGACGCCGCGGTTCTGCAGATAGGCGGCGCGCACAAGGTCCTTGCGGCCGGTGACGATGCCGCTGGTCGGGCCGCTCAGGAATTTGTGGCCGCTGTAGACGACGATGTCGGCGCCGCGCGCGAGGAAGCTCCGCAAGTCGTATTCCGAGGCCGCGTCGACGATCACCGGAATATTTTTAGCATGACAAATCTCGCAGAACTCCTCCAGCGAAAGCATGCCGTATTGTACCGTGTGGTGCGCGACGACGTAGAGTGCGGCCGCCGTGCGCTCGTTGATCGCCTCGCGCACGTGATAGTCCTGCGTGACGCTGACCGTGCCCGCCGGCACGACCTTGGCGCCGGCGACGCGGATCGACTGGTCGATCGGCGCGCCGTAATTGACGATATGGCCGAGCTGGATGACGACCTCCGACTTCAGGCCTTCGGTGCCGTCCGGCAGCCGTTCGATGGCGAGCAGATTGGTGCCGGTCATCGCGCCGGCGATCGCCATGGTGATTCCGCTGGCGCAGCAGGCGGTGATAAAGCCGGTCTCGCCGCCGGTAAGGCGCGCGACGACGGTGCTCGCGGCGCGCTGCAGATCGTCCATCTCCACCCATTGCGAGGCGATCTCGGCCATGGCGGATATCGCCTCGGGAACGATGATCGAGGCGCCGAGCGTCGTCATCGTGCCGGAGACGTTGATGATCGGACGCAGCCCCAGCCGTTCGCGGATCGTGGTGTTGGAGCCGGTGTCGGAATAGGTTTTCATCTGAGTGGACTCCATGAAGGTCAGGCGGCGATCTCGACGACCGCTTCGATTTCGACGGTGATGTTGCCAGGCAGCGAGCCGACGCCGATCGCCGAGCGCGCATGGCCGCCGATCCTATCGAAGACATCGGCGAAGAGGTCGGAGCAGCCATTGACCACTTTTGGGTGGTCGCTGAAGGTCGGTGTCGCGTTGACGAAGCCGAGCAGTTTCACCACCCGCACGATGCGGCCGAGATCGCCCGCCGCCGCATGCATGACGGCAAGCAGGTTGAGGCCGGTGAGGCGGGCGTGCTCATACGCCTCCTCGACGGTCACGTCCTCGCCGACCTTGCCGGTGCAGAGCGTGCCGTCGGCGCGCAGCGGCCCCTGGCCGGACAGGAAGATCAGCCGGCCGCTTTCGGCATGGGTGACGAAGTTGGCGATGGGCGTCGGCGGCTCGGGCAGCGTCAGACCGAGTTCGGCGAGCCGGGTGTAAGGCGTCATGGAAGAATGCTCCTTGGACGGCGAAGGCCGTCCGATTTCAGAATTGCGAGGCGCGAAAGCGCGCCAGAAACGTGCGAAGACGCTCATTGGTGGTCTCCGCGGCGAGAACCTCCTTGGGCGGCCCCACGGCGCTGACGCCGCCGTCGGCCATGAAGACGATGCGGCTCGAGGCATCGCGGGCGAATGCTATCTCGTGCGTCACCATCACCATGGTCATGCCGTCCTCGGCGAGGCTCTTCACCACGGCCAGCACCTCGCCGACGAGTTCCGGATCGAGCGCCGAGGTGATCTCGTCGAGCAGCAGGATCTTTGGTTCCATGGCAACCGCGCGGGCGATGCCGACGCGCTGCTGCTGGCCGCCGGAAAGCTCAGCCGGCAGGCTGTCGGCCTTGTGGGCGAGGCCGACGCGGCCCAGCCAATGCTCGGCGATCGAGCGCGCCTCGACCTTGCTCTTGCCGCGCACCTTGGTGAGGCCGAGCATGATGTTGCCGGCCGCCGTCAGGTGCGGGAACAGGTTGAAGCCCTGGAACACCATGCCGGTCTCGGCGCGCATGGCGGCCAAGTCGCGCTCGCTGCGCCGCTGGCGCGCGCCGCCGTCGCGGAAACCGACCTCCTTGCCGTCGATGCGGATCGAGCCGCTGTCATAGCTTTCGAGGAAGTTGACGCAGCGCAGCAGCGTGGTCTTGCCGCTGCCGGACGGGCCGATGACGGTGACCACCTCGCCCTTCGCCACTTGCAAGCTGACCGAGCGCAGCACCTCGACGGGACCGAAGGATTTCGAGACCTCGGCGATATCGAGAAGCGCTGGGCTGTCGTTGGAACTGGTTGCCATCGTGCTATTCCCGGATGAAGGCGAAGCGCTGCTCCAGCCGCCGGCTGGCGTATGAAAGCGCGTAATTGACGGCGAAATAGAGCAGGGCGCCGAGGATATAGAGCGGCATCGCCTCATAGGTGCGGCCGATGATCTGGTTGATGGCCTGCATCAGATCGGTGATGCCGAGCAGCGAGACCAGCGCGCTGCCCTTCACCGCGTCGGTGACGCCATTGATCCAGGGTGGCAGGAAGCGGCGGAAAGCCTGCGGGAAGATGACGTAGGCAAGCCGCTGGCGGAAGGTCAGGCCGATCGCCAACGCCGCTTCCGATTGGCCCTTCGGGATCGAGGCGACCGCGCCGCGCAGATATTCGACGACCTGGGCGGTCTTGAACAGGGTCAGCGCCAGCACCGCCGCCCAGAAGGACTGGAGATGCACGCCGACGGCCGGCAGGCCGTAATAGACGAAGAAGATCAGCACCAGGATCGGAATGCCGCGAATGGTGTCGCTGAAGATGCGCACCGTCCAGCGCAGCGGCGCCGGCCCATAAACGAGGCCGACGCCGAGGATGACGCCGGCAATCAGCGACAGCACCACGACGAGCAAGGACACCCAGAGCGTCAGCGCGAAGCCTTCGGCAAGGAACGGCAGGGCATAGGCGATCTGGCTCAACATCAGCGCGCCGTCCTGTACCAGCGCTCGACCAGCCGCAGGGCGAAGAGCAGGGCGTAGCCCGTCACCAGATACATCGCCGTGACCACGAGATAGACCTCGACGATGCGGAAGGTGTTGAAGTTGATCCACTGCGCTCCGTAGGTCAGCTCCGGCACCGAGATGACGGATGCGACGGACGTGTCCTTGAACAGCGAGATGAAGGTGTTGGACAGCGCCGGCAGCGTGATGCGCATCATGGTCGGCAGGCGCACATGCAGCAGCCGCTGCCAGGGCGTCAGGCCGATCGCCTTGCCGGCGTCGATCTGGCCGCGCGGCACGGCCTCCAGACCAGAGCGGAACACCTCGACCAGATAGGCGCCGCTGTAGAGGGCGAGGGTCGCCACGAAGGAGGTCTGCGCACTGTAGGCGATGTCGATGACGGTCGGCAGACCATAGAAGACCAGATAGACCAAGAGGATCAGCGGCACGTTGCGGATGAATTCCACGTAAGCCGCAATGATGCCGCGCACGATGCGTCCGGCCGAGACATACCAGACCGCCAGCACCAGCCCGATGACGATGCCGATGGCGATCGAGATCAAGGCAAGCTCGAGGCTGAGCAGTAGGCCGCCCGAGAGCTTGTCGAAATGCCGCCAGATCAGATTGAAATTGAGCGTATAGCCCATGCGTCCGTCTCAATGGCCTGCGATGACGAACGTAGGATTCGTTGTCGCACGGCCCGTGTCGAGGAGAAACAGGCGGAAGGACATCGCCTTCCGCCGGCTTGCGAAATGGGCCTTGTCAGATGACTGGGAAGCCAGGGTGGCGCGGCGGCGGCTCCTGGCCAAAATATTCCTTGAAGGCGGCATCGTAGAGCGCCGTCTCATGGCCGAACATGGCGATGGTGAAGGTCTGGTCGACGAAGGTCAGCCAGTCGAGATCGCCCTGTCTCAGCGCCGCGCCGTAAAGCATCGAGTACCAGCTCTTGCCGGCGTCGAAATACTTGTCCGGATTGCGCGAGGCAAGCCAGCGCACGGTGGAGAGGTCGACCGCCGCGGCGTCGACGCGCTTGGATTCCAGCGCCTGCAAGACGTTGGCCTGGGTGTCGATCTGCATCACCTGCGCTTGCGGCAAGGCGTAGTGCACGGAGGTTTCGGCGTCGACATTCTGCAGGATCGAGACGCGGGTGGCGGAGCCCCCGGCCAGCAGCTTGTCGAAGGTCTTGTTCTCGGACGAAGGCAGCGTCAGCAGCGCGACGCCCTCGACATAGTAAGGCCTGGAGAAGTTGATGAGCTGCGAGCGCTGCGCGCTCATGGTCATGAACTGGATGGTGATGTCGACCTTGTTGGTGGTCACGTTCGGAATGCGCTGCGCCGGATCCTGCATGACGAACTCGACCTTGGTCGGATCGTCGAAGAGGCCCTTGGCGAGGATGCGCCCCATGGTGATGTCCATGCCGACCAGCTCGCCGGCATCATTCTCGAAATGCCAGGGCGCATTGGTGCTGCCGGTGCCGACGATCAGCTTGCCGCGGTCGAGCGCGGTGCGCAGCACGCTGTCGGATGCGGCTTGCGCGGCTGCCTTTTCGGCGCTGACCGCGGTGAGCGCGCCGGCGGCGGCAAGTCCCGCCATTCCCAATTTCAGAAAATCACGTCTGCCGGATGTGTCGTTCACGGCGACCTCCTTTGATGGTGTGTTCCCCAATGAAGCAGCGATGCATGCGCCGGTGATCGATAGATATTGTCTCTTACAAGAGACGCATGTATCCTGTACAAGACAGATACTAGCATTAGGAATCGACAATGCAAGATGGCAAGACGCAGAGCGAATGGCAGGCCGCCGGCGTGGATGGAGAGAAGCCTGCCAATTCACGCGAGAAGGGCCTGAACCGGGTGCTTCACATTCTGGAGTTCCTGCACACAAACCAGCGCGCGATCGGTATCGGCGAGCTGGCGAAAGGGCTCAACGCGCCGCGTTCGACGACTTATACGCTGGTGCGCGAGCTGGTCGATGCCGGGCTGCTGGAGATGACCGGCGACGGCAATCGCGTCTATTTCGGCAAGAAGCTCTACCTCTATGGAATGGCCTATATGCGCGGCAACGATCTGCTCAGGCGCGGGCGGCAGGAGGTCGACACGCTGTCGCGCGAGACAGGGGAGACCTCGGAGCTCTGCATGCTGCAGAGCGGCCGCTACACGATCGTCCATTCGAGCCCCGGTACCCGGCCGTTCCGCATCAGCTCGGCCACCGGCCTGCAGATACCGCTTCCCTGGACCGCTTCCGGCCGGCTGCTGCTCGCCGGCCTCGAACGGAGCCGTATCGAGGCGATGATCTCGGAAGAGGATCTCGTGCTGCCGGACGGCCGCAAGATCGAGCTCGATGATTTTGTCGACGATATCGGAAAAGCTCGCGTCACCGGCTATTGCGTGACGTCAGGCCTTGTCGACGCCTACACCAAATGCCTCGCGGCGCCGGTCTTCTCGTCGCCCGGCAAGATCGAGGCGACGATGTGCCTGGTGGTCCCGATCGATACGTCAGAGGAGCGGACAGGCGAACTGGTCGCGCTGCTGCGCGAGCGCGCGGCACGGCTCTCGATCTCGTAGCCTTCGAGCGAAGGAAAGCTCCGGTCAGGCGATGATGTCGGGGATGATGCGGTCTTCCAGCGCCATCAGCCGGTCCTTCAGAAGGAGCTTCTTCTTCTTCATGCGCTGGACCTGGAGCGGGTCGCAGCCCATGGCGATCATCGCGTTGATGGCGGCGTCGAAATCGGCGTGTTCCTGTTTGAGCCGGGAATATTCTAGGCGTATCTCAGCCTGTTCCTGTTCGGACATTATCTACCGTCTGCGTATGCGTCGCCCAAGGATGGGCC
>NZ_RZSL01000255.1:0-8468 GCF_003997355.1 Mesorhizobium sp. M1E.F.Ca.ET.041.01.1.1
GTGCTGTCCCGCCAGCGTAAAACTTTACCGCCTCGATCTTGCCGCCAGCGCACTCCATCGAAATCCCGTAGCAGCTGCCGAAATGCCGGTTGAAATATTTTTCAAATGGAAATAGGAATGTTCAAACGATGATCGCGGCGCGGCGGCGCGCCAATGAGTGGAGGAAGCGACATGTCCCATCCGCAATTCGCAGCGGAACTCCTGCAGCGCGCTGAAAAACAAGGGCCGATCACCATCGGCCTCGCAGGCGCCGGGCAGATGGGAACGGATATCGTCGTCCAGGTCGCGCTGATGCCGGGCATGCGCATCGGCGCTATTTCCGAAGTCAGGCCGCAGGCGGCGATCGATGCCGCACTTCTTGCCGGCCATGACCGTTCCGACATCGTGCAGGCGCCCAATGCCGCGGCCATCGACCGCGCCATCGAGGCCGGCAAGATCGCCGTCACCGAGGATCTGCATGCGCTCGCCGCGGCCGGCCGCATCGACGTCATCATCGACGCCACCGGCAATCCCAATATCGGCACGCTGTTCGCACTCGAAGTGATGAAGAACGGCAAGCACATCGTCATGCTCAATGTCGAGGCCGACATCACCATCGGGCGTTTCTTGAAAGAGGAAGCGCGCAAGGCCGGCGTCATCTACACGGGTGCGGCCGGCGACGAGCCGGCCTGCACGCTGGAGATCATCGGCTTTGCCAAAAGCCTCGGCTTCACAATAGTTGCCGCCGGCAAGGGCAAGAACAATCCGCTCAACATCGACGCGGTGCCCGCCGATTACGAGAAGGAAGCGGCCGAGCGCAACATGAATGCGCGCATGCTGGTCGAGTTCGTCGACGGCTCGAAGACGGCGATCGAGATGGTGGCGATCGCCAACGCCACCGGCCTGGTGCCCGACGTGCCGGGCATGCACGGCCCGACGGCGACGCTGGAGGAACTGGCCAACGTGCTCTGTCCGCGTGAGGATGGCGGCGTGCTGCACCGCAAGGGCGTGGTCGATTATTCGATCGGCAAGGGCGTCGCGCCCGGCGTGTTCTGCATCATCGAGACCAAGCATCCGCGCGTGCTGGAGCGCATGATCGACCTCAAGGTCGGCAAGGGCCCCTATTTCACGATCTTCCGTCCCTATCACCTCACCAGTCTGGAAGTGCCGCTCTCGGCGGCGCGCGCGGTGGTCTACAAGCGCGCCGACATGGAGCCGCTCGACCATCCGGTGGCCGAAGCGGTGGCGGTCGCCAAGACCAATCTCGGCATCGGCCAGTCACTCGGCATGATCGGCGAGAACGACTATCGCGGCTTCGCAATGACCTGGGAGGACGCGCGCGCCAAGGGCGTGCTGCCGATCGGGCTTGCCGAGCGCGCCAAGGTGGTGAAGCCGATCAAAGCCGGCGACTTCCTGACCTATGAAAATTGTGTACCCGACGATTCGATGGTGATAACCCAGATCCGCCGTCGTCTCGACCAGTCGGACGGGCGGTTCGTTACCAACGCGGCCTAAAGCGCGTCGCGCTGAAACGGATCCAGGCGACGCGCTTCAGGTCTTTGTTTTTATGGATGCCGTTTTCGCAAAACCGCTGCACACTTTTGCGCGACATGCATTAACCTTGCGGATCCTCGGCTGATGGACGATGTCGTAATCGGGATCGACGCCTCGACGACGGCCGTGAAGGCGATCGCTTTCGCGCGGGACGGCACGGAACTCTTCCAGGCACGCGAAACCTATCCGCTGTCCAATCCGGCGCCGGGCCATTTCGAGCAGGACGCCGAGCATTGGTGGACGGCGCTGCTGTCGGCGCTGAGACAGGTTGCCGACAAGATCGATGCGCCTCGCATGAAGGCGATCGCAATAGCCCACCAGCGCGAGAGCTTCACGCTGATCGACGGTGCCGGCAAGCCGCTCATCCCTGCCATCCTGTGGCTGGACGAGCGCGCCCGCCGCCAGGTGGCGCAGCTTTCGGCCGAGCTCGGCCGCGACGCGATCCGCGACTGGAGCGGCAAGCCGCCGGACCCGACGCCGGCGCTCTACGCCTTGGCCTGGCTGATGGAGCACAGGCCACAGGCACTCTCTGACGCGGCAGCGCTGGTCGACGTGCATGCCTTCTTCGTCCATCGGCTCACGGGGCGCCTCGTCACCAGCACGGCGAGCGCCGATCCGCTCGGCCTGCTCGACATAGCGCATGGCGCCTGGCACCCGCGGCTGGTCGAGGCGGCAGGTCTGCGGCCCGAACAATTGCCGGAGCTCGTGGCCCCCTGCGCAATCTGCGGCACGCTGTCGGAAAACGTCTCGCTAGCGACGGGCCTCGAGGCCGGCACGCCGGTTATATCCGGCGCCGGCGACGGCCAGGCGATGGGCCTCGGCATGGGGGTCTACGGTCCCGGCAAAAGCTATCTCTCGCTGGGCTCCGGCGTCGTCAGCGGAAACTATTCCGGCACGGTCACGACATCCGATGCATTCCGCACGCTGGTCTCGCCGACCGGCTCCGGCTTCATGCTGGAGACCGTGCTGCGCTCCGGCATGCAACTGGTCGACTGGATCGTGCGCACCACCGGCTCGCCTTCAGCCGCAGTGCTGGAGAAGGCTGCGAAGGATGTCACGCCAGGCAGCGACGGTCTCCTCGTCTTGCCTTATTGGGCCGGCGTGATGAGCCCTTACTGGGACGGTGCGGCGCGCGGCGCCATCGTCGGCCTGTCGCTCGATCACGAACCAAAGCATCTCTTCCGCGCAGTGCTGGAAGGCATCGCGCTGGAACAGGCGATCGCCACCGATGCGATGGAGGAGCAGACCGGCAAGGCCGGCACCATGATCGCGGCCGGCGGCGGCACCAATTCGACGCTGCTGATGCAGATCATGGCGAGCGTGCTCGAGCGGCCGCTTTTCGTCTCGCCGGTCAACGAGGCGGCGGCGCTTGGCGCCGCCATGCTCGCGGCCGCGGCAATCGGCTGGTTCGCTTCGCCGGAGGACGCGGCAAAAGCGATGGCGGCGGAACCGGCAAGACAGGTCGATCCGGTCGAGGCGCTGGTGCCGACCTATCGCGCCCGCAAGGCGATCTACCGCGACCTTTATCACGCGACACGCGACATCCATGCGCGGCTGGGCGCGGCCTGAATGTGAGCAACGCCATATGCGTACGCTCCGGCCGATGCTAGGTTGCCTGGCGCGGCGGACGATTGCTCATGAACACAATTCTTCATCATGCTGGCCTAACCTGCCTTATCGCCCTGGCGGCAATGCCCGCGCCGGCGCTTGCCGGCGACAGGCCGGCATTCGAGCTCACGCTCGACATCGACCAGGACGGCACGATGGACCGTGCCGTGGTAGTGCAGGACGACGGCCCGGCCGACCTTTATTTCTATCTGGCGACGGGAGAGGAAAAGCCCGATCCCGCGCGAAAGCCCGACTTCGTCAGGAGGGCGCTGACCGAGGACCGGATCCTCGATCTCGAAAGCAAGGGTAAGGGATCGCTGGCGATCACCTCCTGCTTCGGCTGCGGCGCCAGCAAATCGACGGAGGACACGCTTACCGTCGTCTATCGCAACAGCAAGTTCCTGGTCGGCGGCTACAGCCGCAACTGGGACTGGAACATCCAGAAATCGGACGGCACCGTCGAGACGACGATTGGCGATTGCGACATCAACTACCTCACCGGTAAGGCCACAGCGTCCACAGACCTGGAAGACGGCAAGCCGGTCAAGGGCAAGTTCAAGCCCGTGCTGCTGAGGGACTGGTCCTACGAGAAGCGCCCCAAGATCTGCAGCTTCTGATCCAGTGAATTTCAGCGACTGAGCAGGCCCTTCGCGGCGTCCTCATCGGTGATCAGCACAGAAACCTTCGCGTTGGCGAGCGCGGCGCGCATGACGGCGATCTTCTCCTGTCCGCCCGAAACCAGGATGGTGGTCGGAATGTCGGAGAGATCCTGCAGCGGATAGGCGCAAACGCGGCGATTGACCTCATGGTCGACCGTGCGGCCCTCGGCGTCGATGAAGTGGCAGAGGATATCGCCGACCGCGCCAGCCGCCTGCAATTCCTCGAGCTCGCTCGGCTTGATGAAGCCGTAATTGGCGATCGGGCTGTCGCTGGAGAAGGAACCGACGCTGAGCACGGCGATGTTGGCGCGCCGCGCCCGGAAGACGACGTCCTGGACACTGCGCTGACTCATGAAGGCATCGCGCTGCTCCGGCCTGTCGGCATAGACCGGCACCGGCAGCAGATAGCATTCGGCGCCGATCTTCTCGGCGAACTCCCAGGCGCTCTCGGTCGGGTTGAGCGGCTGCGCATGGGTGAGGCCGCCAAGCATCGAGACCACCGTGGTCCTGGCGATCGGCCGCCTGGGCAGTTCGTTGATGGCGAATTTCAGCGTCCTGCCCCAGCCCAGCGCAATCACATCGCCGGGATTGACGTTGTCGGCGAGATAGGCGGCGGCGGCGTGACCGATCAGCAGCGGCGTGTTGCTGCGGTCGGCGGCCGACGGCACGACCACGGCCTGGCTGAGGCCGAAGCGCTGCTTCAGGCCCTCCTCCAGTTGCACGCATTCGACGACGCTGTCGCGGATGCGGAATTGGACCACGCCCTCCTCACGCGCGGCCGACAGAATGCGATGCACCTTGATGCGGCCGACGCCGAGGATCTCCGAGATGCGCTCCTGCGTCAGGCCTTCGACATAATAGTGCCAGGCAGCGCGGGCCTTGAGCTCGGCATCCGGAAAGCGCGAAGCCTTCTCGTTCTCGATCACCGCCATCCTTATGCCTCCCGGGTGCGCTGGACTTTCCCTATGGCAAACCGTCGGTTCGCGCAAACCATCGCCGAATGCATGCACGGCACTTGACAATTTTCTGATGAACGTTTTAGCTGAACAAAATTGCATATCAAAGATAAATTGTTCACAAGGGAGGTGCCTGGTGAACAAGAGCGGCCGGCGCGCCATCGCCGGTCCGCTGACGGAGGAGACGAAGTGGCCGTGAGCAACGAGACGAGCGAGTTGAAGGCTGGCACCGGCGCCGCGCAGGCCGCGTCAGGCGCGAAGCTTTCGGCGCTGTTTGCCGGGACGATGGGACCTTTGATCGGGCTGGCGCTCTTGTGCATGGCGCTGGCGCTGACCACCGACACCTTCCTGACCTTTCGCAACATCCTCAACGTGCTCGACCAGGTCACCGTGCTCGGCATCATGGCGATCGGCATGACGCTGGTCATCCTGATCGGCGGCATCGACCTTTCGGTCGGCTCGGTGCTTGCGCTGGCCTCGATGGTGATGGGCTATGTCGCCTATCCCGACTACCTCAACCTGGGCGTTCCGGTGGGCATTGCCGCGGCGTTGGTCGTGGCCGGCCTCTGCGGCCTGGTCTCCGGCCTGCTGGTGACAGTGACCAAGCTGCCGCCCTTCATCGCGACGCTCGCCATGATGTCGGTGGCGCGCGGTCTCGCCAACATGATCACCGACGGCTCGCAGATCGTCGGCTTTCCCGATTGGTTCACCAACCTGTCGATCGTCCGCCATTTCGGCTTCCTGTCGGTCACCGTCGGGCTGATGTTCGTGCTGGCGATCATCTTCGCCATCTTCCTCAACTATCGCGCCACGGGCCGCAACCTTTATGCGATCGGCGGCAGCGCCGAGGTCGCCCGTCTTTCCGGCATTCCGGTGAAGTCGCTGACAAACTGGGTCTATGCTGTCTGCGGCCTGCTTGCCGGGCTCGCCGGCATCGTGCTCGCCGCCCGGCTCGATTCCGTGCAGCCGAGCTCGGGCGTCGGCTACGAGCTCGACACGATCGCCGCGGTGGTCATTGGCGGCGCCAGCCTTTCGGGCGGCATCGGCTCGATCGGCGGCACGGCTATCGGCGTGCTGATTATCGGCGTGCTGCGCAACGGGCTCAACCTGCTCGGCGTCTCGCCCTTCGTCCAGCAGGTGGTGATCGGCGTGGTGATCGCGCTGGCGGTCGCCACCGACACCTGGCGGCGCCGCAGGCAATGAGAATTCGCCCGGATGTCCGGGCGGAACGGATCGGTCGATCCGAGACTGGGACTGTCCGGCCGGGGGCGCCGCGATGCGCAGGCGGGACGGAATTGAACACCAACGGAGGAAAAACATGCTGACCAAACGTTCACTGCTGCTTGCGGCCGCGGCCATCGTCCCGCTGCTCGGCCTGTCCGACGCCGCCTCGGCCAAGGACGCCAAGAAGCTCGGGCTGGCCGTCGCCAACCTGCAGGCGGACTTCTTCAACCAGATCAAGCAGTCTGTCGAAGCCTACGCCAAGGAGAAGGGTATCGAAGTCATCACCGTCGACGCCAAGGGCGACTCGGCAACGCAGGTCAGCCAGGTGCAGGACCTCGTCACGCAGAACATCGACGCGCTGATCTACATCCCGGCCGGCGCCACCGCCGCGACCGTACCGACCAAGACCGCCAAGGCCGCCGGCATCCCGGTGGTCAATGTCGACCGCAACGCCGACGGCGCGCCCGGCGACACCTTCATCGCCACCGACAGCGTCAACTCCGCAAAGGGCGTGTGCGACTACATCGCCAAACAGGCCGGCGGTAAGGGCGAGATGGTCATCATCCATGGCCAGAAGGGCACGACGCCGGAAGTCGACCGCTCCAAGGGCTGCGGCGAAGCGCTGAAGGCCTATCCGGACATCAAGGTGGTCGGCGAGCTCTGGAGCGATCAGTGGCACCAGGACGAGGGCTTCAAGCTGGCGCAGGACCTGCTGCAGGCCCATCCCAATGTCTCGATCATTTTCGGCCAGGCCGACGCGCTGGCACTGGGTTCGGCCCAAGCGGTGAAGGTCGCCAATCCCGATCACAAGATCTGGATCGCCGGCTTCGACGGCGATGTGGCGGCGCTGAAGGCGCTGAAGGACGGCGTGTTCGACGTCACCGCGACGCAGCAGACGCAAGGTATGGGCCGTCTCGCCGTCGACTCGGCGGTCAAGCTGGTGGCCGGCGAGAAGCTGCCCGCCGATCAGTTGCAGGATGCGACGTTGACCACCAAGGACAATGTCGCCCAGTTCATCGAGAAGCATCCCTAAAGAGCTGGCACCTTCAAGAGAGCGCCACGATGTCCACTGAACTTCGCCAAAGCGAAGGCCCGCATAACGGGCTCTTCGTCAACGGGCTGAGCAAAAGCTACGGACCGGTGCAGGTCCTGGCCGACGCGAGCTTCGAGGTGCGGCCGGGAGAAGTCGTGGCGCTGCTCGGCGAGAACGGCGCCGGCAAGTCGACGGTGTCCAACATCATCGCCGGTTCGACGAAGCCCGATGCCGGCACCATCATCTGGCGGGGGCAGCCCTATTTCCCCGCCAATCCCGCCGCGGCCATCGAGGCCGGGGTCGGCATGATCCATCAGGAACTGAAGCTGCTGCCGGACCTGTCGGTGGCGGAGAATGTCTATGTCGGGCGCCTGCCGATGCGCGGCGGCCGCATCGACCGCGCGACCATGAACGTCAAGGCCTCGGCGCAGTTGAAGCGCCTCGGCCTCGATGTCTCGCCCGAGCGTAAGGTGCGCACGCTGCGCGTCGCCGCCCAGCAGCAGGTCGAGATCGCCAAGGCGCTGACGCTGAACGCGGAGCTTTTGATCCTCGACGAGCCGACCGCGGCGCTCGGCGGCGAGGAGACGGAACTGCTCTTCCAGCAGATCCGCAAGCTCAAGACCGAAGGCATGTCCTTCATCTATATCAGCCACCGCCTCGACGAGATCGCGCAGATCGCCGACCGCGTGGTGGTGATGCGCGACGGCCGCATCGTCGCCCGGCACGAGCGCGCCGATATCCCGGTGCGCACCGTGGTGGAACAGATGGTCGGGCGCAGCGTCGAGCGCATGTTCCCGAAGCTCTCGCCGCCCGGCGACAAGACGCTGCTCGAAGTCGAGAACCTGTCCTCGCCGGAGCGCAGCTTCAACAATGTTTCCTTCTCGGTGAAATCGGGCGAAATCCTCGGCATCGCCGGGCTGATCGGCGCCGGACGCACGGAGCTGGTGCGGGCGATCGCCGGCGCCGACCCGATCTCGTCCGGCACGGTGCGAGTCGCGGGTCAGCCGATCCATCTCAGCGGCCCGGCGGCGGCGATCAAAGCCGGCGTCGTGCTGGTGCCGGAAGACCGCAAAGAACAGGGCGTGGTGCTCGAACAGACGATCGGCGAAAACCTCGCCATCGGCAATTTCGACCATGTCGCGCCGAACGGCTGGGTTTTTCCGAAAGCGGTGCAGAGATTCGCCGAGGCCGGCATTTCGAGGCTCGGCGTCAAGGGACGGCCGAACCAGGCCGTCTCAAAACTTTCCGGCGGCAACCAGCAGAAGGTGATCATCGCCAAATGGGTGTCGCGGCCGCCCAAGGTGTTCATCCTCGACGAGCCGACGCGCGGCATCGATGTCGGAGCCCGCGCGGCGATCTACGACGTGGTTGCCGACCTCGCCCGCTCGGGCATGGCGGTGGTGGTGGTGAGCTCCGACCTCGAGGAAGTGCTGGGGCTTTCGCACCGCGTGCTGG
>NZ_RZSL01000256.1:0-8417 GCF_003997355.1 Mesorhizobium sp. M1E.F.Ca.ET.041.01.1.1
GCGCAATCAGCGGCACCAGCCAAAGCAGCGCGCGGCGAAAGCCGACGCGCTCCAGGATCGGTGTGGCCAGGGTCAGCGCCGTCAAGGTACCGATCGGCGTCCCGATCAGGCTGACCCCCAGCGTGCCGTCCTCGATCTCCATGGCGCGCTTGATGTCCGGCAGGCGCGGGAAAATGTTGCCCATGGCAAAGGAGTAGATGGCGAAACCGGCATAGACGCGGTGCTGAGGGGCGAGTTTCAAGCCAAAGGTCATTGCGGCATTTTCCATCGGGGAGAGTGGGTCGGCATTGCCGATCCGATGCGCCGTTCTTGCATAAACATGCAAAACATGCAAGAACGTGCATAACAAAATGGGATCGTGCATGCTGACCGAGGAACGACACCAATTCATTCGCGACCGGCTGGCGGCCGACGGAAGGGTTCTGGCGGGCGAGCTCGCCAGCCGCTTCGGCGTCTCGGAAGACACGGTGCGACGCGATCTGCGGGAACTCGCCAAGGCCGGCCAGTTGCGTCGCGTCTATGGCGGAGCGGTCACTTTGGCGCCGTTCGCCGCGGCAACGATCAGCCAGCGCAGCAGCCATGCGGTCGAGGAGAAGCTGCGCCTGGCGAAAGCCGCGGTAGGCGTGCTCGCCGCCGGCCAGACCTTGTTCATCGACGGCGGCACGACCAATGAGGCGATCGCCAGGGCGATCCCGCGCGACATCGAGCTGACGGTCGCCACCAATTCGCTGGGCGTGGCAACGGCTCTCGCCGATCTTCCCCTGGTCGAGCTGATCGTTCTCGGCGGCCGGTACGTCCGCGACCTCGGCACCTGCGTCGGCGGCGACACGCTGGCCGCCGTGGCGCAACTCGGCGCGGATCTGTTTTTCCTCGGCTCCTGCGGTCTTGATGCCTCGCGCGGCGTCACGGCTTTCGATTCGGCCGAAGCCGAGGTGAAGCGCGCCATGGCGAAAAACAGCGCCGGCATCGTCATCGCCGCCACCAACGACAAGCTCGCCACCGCCGCGCCTTATCGTGTCGCAGCACCGGACGCGATCCGCCATCTGGTGGTGGAAAGAACGGCGCCTGCCGCCATACTCGCCGATTTCCAGCGACAGGGCGCAGAAATCCGCTTTGCCTGATCTCGGGTGCCGCGGCCGAGTGTGACCGCTTGCCTTGACAAAGCCGGCCTCTCATGCGCTTTTCGCGCCAATTTTCGAGCCGGGCTTTCGCCCGCAATTCCGGACTCCACCAATGACAATGCATCGTTACCGCAGCCACACCTGTGCCCAATTGAGAAAGAGCGACGTCGGCAATTCCGTACGCCTGTCGGGCTGGGTGCATCGCGTGCGCGACCATGGCGGGCTGCTCTTCATCGACATGCGCGACCATTACGGTCTGACCCAGATCGTCGCCGATCCGGATTCACCGGCCTTCAAGATCGCCGAGACCATGCGTGGCGAATGGGTGATCCGCGTCGACGGCGAGGTCAAGGCGCGCCTGCCGGAGACGGTGAACCCCAACCTGCCGACCGGCGAGATCGAGGTGTTCGCGCGCGAGATCGAGGTGCTCTCGGCGGCCAAGGAACTGCCGCTGCCGGTCTTCGGCGAGCCGGACTATCCCGAAGACATCCGCCTGAAATACCGCTTCCTCGACCTGCGCCGCGAGACGCTGCACAAGAACATCGTGGCGCGCACGAAGATCATCGCCGAGATGCGCAAGCGCATGGACGAGGTCGGTTTCACCGAATTCTCGACGCCCATCCTCACCGCCTCCTCGCCGGAGGGAGCGCGCGACTTCCTGGTGCCGTCGCGCATCCATCCCGGCACCTTCTACGCCCTGCCGCAGGCGCCGCAGCAGTACAAGCAGCTGATCATGGTCTCCGGCTTCGACCGTTATTTCCAGATCGCGCCCTGCTTCCGCGACGAGGACCCGCGCGCCGACCGTCTGCCCGGCGAATTCTACCAACTCGATCTCGAGATGAGCTTCGTCGAGCAGGACGACGTGCTCTCCACCATGGAGCCGGTGCTTCGGAGTGTTTTCGAGACCTTCGCTGCCGGCAAGCCGGTGACCCAGGAATTCCGCCGTATCCCCTTTGACGTGGCGATGCGGACTTACGGCACCGACAAGCCGGACCTGCGCAATCCGATCGAGATCCAGGCGGTCTCGGATCATTTTCGCGAATCCGGCTTCAAGGTCTTCGCCAGCATCCTGGCCAATGATGCGAAGGCCGAGGTGTGGGCTATCCCGGCCAGGACCGGCGGCAGCCGCGCCTTCTGCGACCGCATGAACTCCTGGGCGCAGAGCGAAGGCCAGCCGGGCCTCGGCTACATCTTCTGGCGCAAGGAGGGAGACAAGCTCGAAGGCGCCGGCCCGATCGCCAAGAACATCGGCGAGGAGCGCACCGAGGCGATCCGCCAGCAGCTCAGCCTTGCCGATGGCGATGCCGCCTTCTTCGTCGCCGGCGATCCGAAAAAGTTCGTCGCCTTCGCGGGCGCGGCGCGCACGCGCGCCGGCGAGGAACTGAACCTCGTCGACCGCGACCGCTTCGAGCTGTGCTGGATCGTCGACTTCCCGTTCTTCGAATGGAACGAGGACGAGAACAAGATCGACTTCGCCCACAATCCGTTCTCGATGCCGCAGGGCGGCATCGATGCCCTCAGCGGCCAGGAGCCGCTCGGCATCAAGGCGTTCCAGTACGACATGGTCTGCAACGGCTTCGAGATCGCTTCCGGCGGCATCCGCAACCACTTGCCGGAAACCATGGTCAAGGCCTTCGAGATGGTCGGGCTCGATCGCCAGACTGTCGAGGAGCGCTTCGGCGGCCTCTATCGCGCCCTCCAGTATGGCGCGCCGCCGCATGGCGGCATGGCGGCCGGCATCGACCGCATCGTCATGCTGCTCGTCGGCGCCAAGAACCTGCGCGAGGTCACCATGTTCCCGATGAACCAGCAGGCCTACGACCTATTGATGAACGCGCCCTCGGAAGCCACTCCGCAGCAGCTTCGCGAGCTGTCGCTGCGGGTCGCAGTGGCGAAGAAAGAAGGTTAGGAATCGCGCCCAAGTGGTTCCTCTTGTTCCGAGAATCGATCTCAACAAAAAAGCCCGGCATCGCTGCCGGGCTCTTTGTTTGAGCGTTCCGCTCGATCAGTCCTCGTTCGCCTTGACCTTGACGCCGAGCGTCTTGGGCAGGTCGAGCGGGTTGGACATGGCGCCGGCCATGATCAGCGCGAACGGCACCGACGACGGCGGCTCGGCCGAGATCTCGAGGCTCTTCGGATCGTCGAGGAACTTGTTGACCGCGGCCGAGACCTCTGCCGTCAGTTCGGGATTGTTGAGCTGCGCCATGCCGAACGGCACGATCGCCTTGGCCTGGTTGGCGACGTCCTTGGCCGACATGCCCTGCTGCTTGCCGACATAGTCGAGCACTTTGGCGGTCAGCGAATCGTCGTCGAAGCGCACCGAGGCGCCGTTGAAGGAAAGCTGTTGCAGGAGGCCGAGCATGGCCATGCCCTGTGCGGAATTGTCGGCGCCTTCGGGCTGTGAGGCGAGCTGCTTCTGCATAGCCTGCATCGACTTGATGAAGTCGACCGTGTAGCCGCCGAGATCGAAGGTCATGCCGAGCGTGCCGGCGTTGTCGACCGAGATGTCATATTTCGACAGCTCCATCTTGCCGTCGGAGGGCTGCCAGGTGCCGGCCATCGAGATGTTGCCGGAGATGTTCTGGTAGCCGAGCGCGTCGATCGCCTCCTTCGATTTCGGGTCGTCGACCAGCGTCAGGTCAGCGTTGAACTTCTCCGTGTTGGCGGTGAAGTCCATCGCCTTGCCGTCGGCCGGCGGGGTTATCTGGACGGCAAGCCCGTCCATCGAGAAAGCCGTCTTGTCGCCGACCTTGACCGTCATGCTGGAGAGCTCGGCCGACTTGTACATCATCATCGAACCGAGCGGATCGGTGCTGCCTTCGGCCGGCACTTTCATGTCGTGGATGACGAAGGGGCTGAGATTGAGCGTCACGCCGTCCTTGCTGTGCTCGAAGGCCGAGGTCGAGACGGTGGCGATGTCGAAGCCGCCATTGGCCTCGCTGACGCCCTCCAGCTTCACGTCGCCGATCGGCAGCGCCTCCTTCTCGGCGGCCGGCTTGATGGAGACGCCCTGCAAAACGACATTCGAATCGTCACCCGAAACCCCGGTCCAGGAAATGTCGACGCCCTGGGCGGCAAGCGTCGCCTTGACGCGCTCGGCCACGGCCGGATCGGCGGCGAAGGCGGCATTGAGCGGCAGGGTCAGCAGAAAGGTTGAAAAAGCCAGTTTCTTGAGCATTGAGCGTTGGATTGTCATTGGCGAGTTCCCTGTCCTGAAAAGTGTTTTGAGTTCCTGCCCCATCACCATTCCGTGACGAACGGGACGGGAAAAAGGCGCTTCCCGGCCCATTTGTCGAAAACGGCGATGAAAAGCAAATGCGGGCCGGCACGCTTTGCATGATGCGGTGAATTAGTCATGAAGACCGCGGCTCTCCTCAGCCAGCGCATTGCCTGCCCAGATAGAGGGCGCATGTAACAGATTGATGTTGGCCGGCGCCCCAGCTGCAGCCGAAGCCTGTTGCAGATGGGCGGCAAATTGGAATGTTCGCCTCGCCGCTTCCGTGAAATCCCTCACATCACCGGCGTCGCCCTTGCGTGCCCACATTGCGCGCGACGAATCCGCCGGATTCCAACCCGACGCTTGCCGCGAATCACCCGCTCGGCTAGTCCAAATCCATGGGAAAAAGGCATTTGCCGCCGCAGGACAATGGCGGCGGCGACAATATCGAACCGGTCGATCTGAAGGAAGCGCTCGAAAAGCGCTACCTCGCCTATGCGCTGTCGACCATCATGCACCGGGCTTTGCCGGATGTGCGCGACGGACTGAAGCCGGTCCATCGCCGCATCATGCATGCCATGCGGCTCTTGCGGCTCAACCCTGACCAGGGCTTTGCCAAATGCGCCCGCATCGTCGGCGAGGTGATGGGTAAGTTCCATCCGCATGGCGACCAGTCGATCTACGACGCTTTGGTGCGCCTCGCGCAGGAATTCTCGATGCGCTACCCGCTGGTCGACGGGCAGGGCAATTTCGGCAACATCGACGGCGATAACGCCGCGGCCATGCGCTACACCGAAGCGCGCATGACGGAGGTGGCGACCGAGCTGCTCGCCGGCATCACCGAGGACGCCGTCGACTACCGGCCGACCTACAATGAGGAGGACGAGGAGCCGGTCGTGCTCCCGGGCGCCTTCCCGAACCTGCTCGCCAACGGCTCGTCCGGCATTGCCGTCGGCATGGCGACCTCGATCCCGCCGCACAACGCCGCCGAACTTTGCGATGCCGCGCTGCACCTGATCGAGCATCCGGACGCGCCCGTGGCGAAGCTGATGGATTTCGTCCAGGGGCCGGATTTCCCGACCGGCGGCATCATCGTCGACAGCCGCGCCTCGATCCTCGAAGCCTATGAGACGGGCCGCGGCGGTTTCCGCGTGCGCTCCAAATGGGGCCAGGAGGACCAGGGCAGGGGCACCTGGAGCATCGTCGTCACCGAGATCCCCTACGGCGTCCAGAAGGCCAGGCTGATCGAGAAGATCGCCGAGCTGTTGATGGCGCGCAAGCTGCCGCTGCTCGAAGACATTCGCGACGAGAGTGCCGAGGACATCCGCATCGTGCTGGTGCCGAAGAGCCGCACCGTCGATCCAGGCATCCTGATGGAATCGCTGTTCAAGCTCACCGAGCTCGAAAGCCGCTTCCCGCTCAACATGAACGTGCTGTCGCGCGGCAAGGTGCCGAACGTCCTGTCGCTGAAGGGCGTGCTGAAGGAATGGTTGGACCACCGCCGCGACGTGCTTGTCCGCCGCTCGAAATATCGGCTGGGCGAGATCGAGAAGCGCCTGGAAATCCTCGCCGGCTACCTGATCGCCTATCTCAACATCGACGAGGTGATCAGGATCATCCGTGAGGAGGATGAGCCCAAGCAGGTGATGATGGCCCGCTGGTCGCTCACCGACAACCAGGCCGAAGCCATCCTCAACATGCGGTTGCGCGCCCTGCGCAAGCTCGAGGAGATCGAGATCCGCAAGGAATATGATGGCCTGACCGAGGAGAAGAAGCAGATCGAGGCCTTGCTGGCATCCGACGCCAGGCAATGGGCGACGATCAAATGGCAGGTCGCCGAGATCCGCAAGAAGTTCGGACCCGAGACCGAGATCGGCAGGCGCCGTACCCAGTTCGCCGACGCGCCCGAGCATGATCTGACCGACATCGCGCATGCGATGATCGAGCGCGAACCCGTGACAGTTGTCGTCTCCGAAAAAGGCTGGCTGCGCGCGATGAAAGGTCATCTGACCGACCATTCGCAGCTTGCCTTCAAGGAAGGCGATAGCCTGAAGCTCGCCTTCCATGCCCAGACCACGGACAAGATCCTGGTCTTCACCACCGGCGGCAAGTTCTACACCATCGGCGCCGACCGGCTGCCGGGCGGGCGCGGCCACGGCGAGCCGATCCGCATCATCGTCGACATGGAGAACGACCAGGACATCGTCACCGCCTTCGTGCATGATCCCAAGCGCAAGCTGCTCCTGGTCTCATACGATGCCAACGGCTTCGTCGTTTCCGAGGAAGAGGTCGTCGCCAACACGCGCAAGGGCAAGCAGGTGATGAACGTCAAGGCGCCGGACGAGGCCAAGCGCTGCGTCCCGGTCGCCGGCGACCATCTCGCCATCGTCGGCGAGAACCGCAAGATGCTGATCTTCCCGCTCGCCGAGATTCCCGAGATGGCGCGCGGCAAGGGCGTGCGCCTGCAGAAATACAAGGACGGCGGCGTGCTGGACCTGAAGACCTTCACGATTGCAGCGGGACTGACCTGGCAGGACTCCGCCGATCGCACCTTTACCAAGTCGCGCGAGGAACTGGCCGAATGGATCGGCGCCCGCGCCGCCGCCGGCCGCATGGTGCCGAAGGGTTTCCCGAGGACGGGCAAGTTCGGGTAGCGCGGCGCTAATCTCCCCCCTTGAGGGGGAGATGTCGCCTAAGGCGACAGAGGGGGTCGTCTAACGTAGAGCGCCAGCGTTCTCCTGGTCGCGAAAGGCGTTGCCGTTCCACGCGCGGCGACCCCCTCTAGCCTGCCGGCCATCTCCCCCTCGAGGGGGGAGATTCCTAGACATTTGGACTATCGTCACGATTGCTGCACTATCATGGTGCATAAGCATCCATCGAACCATGGGGAGAAACGCCGGGTTGAAGCGGGCTGAAATCCAGAAACCGGGGCAGCGCCTGTTCGGCCTGTCGACGCCGCTGAGGGCGGCCGTCATCCCGCCGCTGTCGGCGGCGCGCTGGCTCCTGGTGCTGATCGCCGCCGCCGGCGTCTATTTCTTCCACGGCTTCCTGTTTCCGGTTCTGGCGGCCCTCGTCATCGCCTTCGCGAGCTGGCCGCTCTACCGCCGGCTGCTTGCCGCGGTCGGCGGCAACCGCACCATCGCCGCGACCCTTGCGATTCTGTTCATCCTGACTTTCCTGGTGGTGCCGATCGCGCTTGCCGGCACCTATGCCATCAACGAGCTGCGCGAATGGGTGGTATGGGCGATCGAGACCAACCGCCACGGTTCCGCCACGCCGCAATGGATCGCCACGATGCCCGTTATCGGCGAGTGGCTGAACCAGCAGTGGACGGCCAATCTCGGTCATCCCGGCGGCATCGGCGAACTGATCCAGATGGTCAGCGGCTCCAACATCGGCACCATCTACCGTGGCGCGCTGGCCGCCGGCGGCAGCGCCTTCGGTCTGCTGCTTACGCTGCTGTTCATGCTGATCGCGCTGTTTTTCGCCTATCGCGACGGCGAGGCTTTCGCCGCGCAGGTCGATCGTCTCGGCGAGCGCATCCTGCCGACGCGCTGGGAGCGGATTTCGCGCGTCGTGCCGGCCACCATCTCATCCACCGTCACCGGCATGACCGTCATCGCCATCGGCGAAGGCCTGGTGCTGGGCGTCGCCTACTGGCTGGCCGGCGTGCCGTCGCCGGTGACGCTCGGCGCGCTCACCGGCATCATGGCGCTCATCCCTGGCGGCGCGCCGCTCTCTTTCACGCTGGTGTCGATCTATCTCGCCGCCAGCGGCAAGCTGTTTGCCGGCATGGCGTTGTTCACCTGGGGCGCGGTCGAGCTGTTCATCGTCGACAAGACGCTGCGCCCGAAGCTTGTCGGCGGGCCGATCAAGCTGCCGTTCCTGCCCACCTTTTTCGGGTTGATCGGCGGCGTCAAGACGATGGGCTTCCTCGGCCTCTTCATCGGTCCGGTGCTGATGGCGCTGCTTGTCGCCATCTGGCGCGAATGGCTGCGCGAGGTCGAGATGATGGATGAACAGGCGCCTGCCATCGACGAGGAGGGCGGGCCGCCGCGGATCGAGGCGGCCCGCCCTCC
>NZ_RZSL01000257.1:0-8403 GCF_003997355.1 Mesorhizobium sp. M1E.F.Ca.ET.041.01.1.1
ATGAGGGCGGCGTCGATGTTGTCGATCGAAGCGCGGTAGCCCGCCAGAATGGCGCGTGCGTCGGCCATGTCCTTCTCCTCGTTCATCGCCCCCTCACTTCTTCTTCCCCAAGCCGGGCAGCCCACCGCCGCCGAGACCCGGAAGGCCAGGCAACTTGATGCCGCCGGGCAGGCCCGGCAGTCCGCCGCCGCCGGGAAGTCCGCCGGGCAATCCGCCCGGCAAGCCTTTGCCAAGGCCGGCAGCCTGGGCCTGCTTCTGCAGGGCCTCGAGCTGGCTCGGATCCATCTTGGAGAGATCGGGCATGCCGCCGCCGGGCATCATGCCGCCGAGGCCCATTTTCGAGGCCAGGCCGCCCATCATGCCGCGCATCATGCCGCCGCCTTTGCCCTTGCCGCCCATCGCCTTCATCATGTCGGCCATGCCGCGATGCATCTTCAACAGCTTGTTGATCTCGGCCGCGTCGGTGCCGGAGCCGGAAGCGATGCGCTTCTTGCGCGAGTGCTTCAGGATGTCGGGGTTCGCCCGCTCCGCCTTGGTCATCGAGGAGATGATGGCGAGCTGGCGCCGGAACATCTTGTCGTCGAAGCCGGCGGCGTCGATGGTCTCGGCGGCCTTCTCGACGAGCGAGACGATGTCGCCCATGCCGAGGATGCGGTCGGCTATGCGCTTGGGGTGGAATTCCTCCAGCCCATCCATCTTTTCGCCGGTGCCGATCAGCTTGATTGGCTTGCCGGTTACGGCGCGCATGGAAAGCGCCGCGCCGCCGCGGCCGTCGCCGTCCATGCGGGTGAGCACCAGGCCGGTGATGCCGACGCGCTCGTCGAAGCTTTTCGCCAGGTTGACGGCATCCTGGCCGGTCAGCGAGTCGGCGACCAGCAGGATCTCGTGCGGCGACGACACCTTCTTGATGTCGGCCATTTCGACCATCAGCGGCCCGTCGATATGGGTGCGGCCGGCGGTGTCGAGGATGACGACGTCATGGCCGCCGAGCTTCGCCGCCTGGACGGCGCGCCTGGCGATGTCGACCGGGCTCTGGCCGGCGATGATCGGCAGCGTCGCGACCTTCACCTGCTCGCCGAGCTGGCGAAGCTGCTCCTGCGCGGCCGGACGCCGCGTGTCGAGCGAGGCCATCAGAACCTTCTTGTTCTGGCGCTCGGTCAGGCGCTTGGCGATCTTGGCCGAGGTCGTCGTCTTGCCGGAGCCCTGCAGGCCGACCATCATGACGACGACGGGCGCCGGCGCGTTGAGGTCGACGGCGACGCCTTCGGCGCCAAGCATGTCGACCAGCTCGTCATGGACGATCTTGACGACCATCTGTCCGGGCTTGATCGACTTCAGGACAGCCGCGCCGACCGCCTTCTCACGCACCTTGTCGGTGAAGGAACGCACCACCTCCAGCGCCACGTCCGCCTCGAGCAGCGCGCGGCGCACCTCGCGCAGCGCCGCCGAGACATCCGCCTCGGACAGCGCGCCGCGGCCGGTCAGGCCGTTCAGGATGGAGCCAAGGCGCTCTTGCAGGGACTCAAACATTGATCAAACCGCCGCGTGAAAGCGCCTTGGATTCATGCTGATCCCTGTCGGGCCTGCGGCCCTCCACGCCTCTTGTGCGCTCCTGAAGTGATTCAAACATTCTTCTTCCTTTTCTCTGGCACCCGGATGATGCCCGAGAGGTAGTGCGTTCGCGCCGGGTCGCCAAGCAAAAGCGCAAAGCCAAAAAGCACCCGGGGGCGCATCGCGCTGCCGGGTGTTGGCCTCCAGGATCTCTTTACAGCTCTTGCCTCAAAGAGGCCTCGGCGTCCTGGTCGGCTTTCGCGAAGGTGTACTCGTCGCGGAATTCGAGGGCGTCTAGACAGGAAATCGGCCGAAGAGTCAAGGCTTGGCCGAGCGAAGCTCGGTCGGATGAGGGGTGTTCCAGGGAACGCCAGCGTCGCATTCCTTCCAGCACCCCTCATCCGTCTCGGCGCTGCGCGCCGATCCACCGCCCGGCCCGTCGCAAGCTCCGGGCGTTCGAAGCTCGAAAAGCCAAGCAGTTGGCTTTTCGTCCGCTGTGCGGACCGCTTCTCACCCCACAAGGGGAGAAGGAGGAGCCCGCCCGGCTCAAGCCAGCCTCTCCCCCTCCAGAATGCGCCGGTAAAGGTCGAGATACCCTTGTGTCGTCCTGGCGATGGGAAACCGATCGGCGGCGGATTCGCGGCACTGTTGCGGCGGCAAGCCGGCAACCGCCTCCAAAGCTTGCGCGAACTCGGCATCGGTGTCGAAGAAGCGTCCGGTGGCATCGTCGACGATTTCCGGCAGCGCGCCGCGTGGCGTGGTCAGCACCGGCGTGCCGCACAGCATGGCCTCGACCGGCGCCATGCCGAACGGCTCTTCCCAGGCGATCGGGTTGAGGAAGGCCTTGGCCTCGCCGAGCAGGCGCAGCTTCTCATCGCCGTCGATGGTGCCGTGGAAACGGAAGCGGCGGCCCAGGCTCTTGAAGAAGACGCCCTGGCGGCGAACCTTCGAGCGCAGCAAAAGCTGCCAGCGCGGGCCGCCGGCGATGTCGAGCTGGAAATCGAAAGCCCTGGCGAGATCGACGGCCCGGTTGAGGTTCTTGGCGGCGCGGGCGATGCCGGCCAGAAACAGCAGCCGGTTCGTCTTGGCGGCGGACAGCCGATAGGCATCGATCGGAAAGCCGTTGTAGACGAAGGTTTCCCGCCCGTGGTTGCGCGCATGGCTGGCGCTGACGAAGCTCCAGTTCTGCTCCCGCCGCGGGAATCCCGGGGCAAAGCCGTGCATCGTGTAGAGCGCCGGACGCGACGTATCGATGTACCAGCCATTGAAGTGCACGATGTCGGTATCGGCAGGGATCGCGGCGCGGCATTCGGCCGCCGAGGACGCATGCCGCACCTCGCAAAGCGGATGGCTCGAGCCGCGACCGGCGATCAGGACGACCCGGTGGCCGAGGCGAGAAAGTTCTTTGGCCAGCCAGTCGACCTGCCGCTCGGTGCCGCCATAGCCTTTGCAGGGAATGGCTTGTTCCGCCACCAGCGTGATGCGCATCAGGTGAGCCCATCGGCTTTTTGATTGACCGTGATCCTGTCTGGTCGGTCCGGCCCGATCTTCAGCGGCGAGCGGCGATGCAGAAGCAGGAGCATCGTCAGCAAGGTGCTTGCGATGCCGATCGCGGCGATGAGAACGGCGTCCATATTCGTCCAGCCCGGGCCCTCGAGCGGCTTGGCGTTGAACAGGGCGAAGGAATTGTAGCTCTCCTGGTGCGAGATCAGCAGGAAGCCGGTCAGGTTGTTGCCGAGATGGGCGCCGAAGGCAGCGCTGAGATTGCCGGTCACATAGACCAAAAGGGTCAAAAGCAGCGCGAAGGTGGCGATCGAAACCAGCACGCAGGCATTGATGGCGAGCGTCGAGGCCGAGCTCCAATGCAGCGCGGTGAACAGAAGCCCCGGCAGCGCCGCCCAAATCAGCGGGCTGGCGAATCTGCTGGCAAGGCCGCGCAGCAGATAGCCGCGGAACAGCGCCTCCTCCGAGGAGGTCTGCAGAAAGGTAAGCAGCACGATCGGGACGAGGAAGAGCAGCCAGGACGAGAACGCGATCGATCCGCGCGCGATCTCCGGCTGCAGCCAATAGAGCAGGACCTCCGAGAACAGCGAGGTGATCAGGACCGCGACCAGGCCTTTGAGGAAACCGCCGCGCGAGATGCGGCGGCTGGCGCCGATCAGCGCCGAGAGCGGCTCGCCGTGCACGAAGCGCATCGCCACCCAGAGACCGATCCAGATGCCGGCAAACGACCCCAGCGCGGTAAGAATGCCGATGGGCGAAGCGAGGAAATCCTGGATCGGCTGTCCGGTCGACGGACCGGGAAGACGCAGAACGAGGAAGGCGTAGGTGCCGGCGACGAGCACGACGAACGTCATGGCGAGCCAGAAGAAAACCACGATCGCCGTTCCCAGCAGAAGCCGGAGCAGAGTGGTTTTTTGGTTCGGCGAGCGGCGGTAGCGCTCGAAGGCGGCATTGTCGACGGTCACGCGGGTCCCCTGCCCCAACCCTTCCGGTCGCATGATCTAGGGGATTGGCGTTTTCGGCGCAAT
Organism: Mesorhizobium sp. M1E.F.Ca.ET.041.01.1.1; assembly: GCF_003997355.1. Lineage (NCBI taxonomy): Bacteria > Pseudomonadati > Pseudomonadota > Alphaproteobacteria > Hyphomicrobiales > Phyllobacteriaceae > Mesorhizobium > Mesorhizobium sp. M1E.F.Ca.ET.041.01.1.1. Next base: position 4,083 of record NZ_RZSL01000257.1, read on the forward strand.
CGTCCTTGGGGATAGTGGAAAGGGTTACCGTTCCGAGTCGCTAAAAAAACGGCCGCTCATCAGGCGGCCGCTTTCCACCACAATCCACCTGATCAGCGCATCACATAGACGATGCGGCGCGTGCCCGGATCGACCAGCGCCGGCTGGTTGTTCACATAGACGTAGCGGTAGTTGTAGTCGGGAATCTCGCGCAACTCGACCGTGTCGGGCAGCGTGGCGCCCGTCACCACTTCGCCTTCGAGATAGACCGGGTCGACCCGATGCGTGGCAACGTAAGTGCCCACCTCGGCCGGCGGCCTGGCGATCGGCTCGATCGCATCCGCATCGCCCGAAACGATGCCGCCGGTATAGTCGTCCTGCGAATAGACGTCGTCGGCCGGCGGTGACACCACGGCGATGCCGGCATCGGCCGGCCGGCGCGTGAGCACCACGCGGCTGCCGCCGAAATCACCCGTCACATAGTCGGAATAGACCCAGCCATTGCCGCCAGCTTCGGCGATGGTGCACCATTTGCTGTTCGCGATGCAGCCGGTGAGCGTTGCCGACTGGCCGGCCGCGAGCACGCCGATCACAGGATATTGCGGGCCCGGGCCGGCGCGGACATTCAAATCGGCCACGGCCGAGACCGGCGTGTCGGCAAGGGCCGCGCCCGACATGGCGAGCAGCGCGCCGGCAAGCGCCGGAAACAATACGCGTTTCATGGTTTCTCTCCGTTTTCAACGCTCCCTCGGGCTCGAAAACGAAACCAGGCCTCATGCGTTCCGGCTAAAATGCCGTCGCCGGCTCACGAATTGTTCCACCTTCTTTCGGCAGCCCGGTCAAAAGCGCATGGACGAAGGCCAGTTTTTGCGCCGTCACGTCCGAAATGACGAAAGGATAGAGATCGGGCAGCCCCATGCAGCGGTTGATCGAATTGGAGGCCTCCGACAGCACCAGCCAGCGGGCCAGCACCTTCTCGAAGGGCTCGGGCGGTGGGGTTGGCTCGGCCGGAGCCGCCTGAAGCTTTCCACCCGTGTCACCGTGGGGCAGGGCGCCGGCGTCCACCGTCTCCAGCCGGCCGAGCGGGAAATTCAGCGCATGCACCATCTCCAGCGTGTCGGTGATATGCAGATAATGGGCCCAGGTTTCAGCCCAGTCCTCCCATGGGTGGGACGTCGCGTAGGCCGAGATGTGCCGCTGCTCCCAGTCTGCCGGCGAGCCGTTGGCGTAGTAGGCCTTCAGCGCCTGCTCGTAGTCGGCCCGCTCGTCGCCGAAGAGGGCGCGGAAGGCCGAGAGCCGCCCGGGATCGTCGCGGATCAGCCGGTCCCAGTAATAATGGCCGAGCTCGTGGCGGAAATGGCCGAGCAAGGTGCGGTAATTCTCCCCCATCTCGACGCGCCTGCGTTCCCGCTCGGCGGAATCGGCTTCAGCGACATTGAGAGTGATCAGGCCGTTGTCGTGGCCGGTGAGGATGCGTTCGCCGCCCGGCCCGCCGCCGATCGAATCGGCAAGGAAATCGAAGGCGAGCCCGGCTTCGTCCTCGAGGCCGGTCTTGGGCGTGACCGGCAGCCCGAAGGCCAGCAGCGAATAGACGGCGCGTTTTTTCGCCGCCTCGACGCGGATCCAGCGCTCGCGGTTGCCGTCCACCGACAGGTCCGGGATCGTCTGGTTCAGCGCGCAGGCGCGGCAGAAGCCGTGGTCCGGCTCGGCCCGCCAGTTGCAGGCGCATTCGTCGGCATTGCCGCATGGAACGGCCTCGTCGGAAAGCACGAAATGCGCCCGCGCGGGGTCATAAAGCACAAGGCTGGAACAGTTCAGGCATTGGGCGTTCTCGAAATAGAGGCGGTGGCCGCAATGCGGGCAGTCGAACAGCTTCATCTGCTATCAACCCATGGGGACAAGGGCGGGCCTCGTGCAAACGCCGTGCGGCGCCCGGCGTTCCGATCCTATTTCGCCGCAAGCGCCGCGGAACCGGCGCCAATGATCACGACATCAACGTCTTCCATAAAGCCACCCCGCCATAATAAATGCTTGATCGTAGGCAAATTCCCCGGCAATCGCCAGCAGCGAGCGGCACGCAGCCCGTGTGGGCGGTGACAATCGGGCGTTTCACTGGCAGATTTGCAACCGGGACGTGATTCAGGCAACCAGGAGAACGATATGGCATTTTTTGCCAAGGGAAGGATTTTCGTGGCCGCGGCTGTGGCGGCACTTGGACTGGCGACGGGCGCGCAGGCGGCGGCCAGTTGCGGCAAGAACGGCGCTGGCTTCGATGCTTGGAAGCAGCAGTTCGCCGCCGAAGCGCAGGCTGAGGGCGTGGGTCAGCGGGGCCTGTCCGCGCTGGCTGGCGCGACTTATGCAACCAGGACGATCGCTGCCGACCGCGCCATCCACAAGGCGTTCAGCGGTTCGGTGGAAGCGTTCATGAAGCGCCGGGGCGGGGCCGCGATCATTTCCAGGGGCCGTGCGCTGAAGAAGCAGAACGCGGCGATGTTCGACAAGATCGAACAGAACTACGGCGTGCCGCCGGGCGTGCTGCTCGCCATCTGGGGCATGGAAACCGGCTTCGGCGCCTCGATGGGCAACCAGAACACGGTCTCGGCCATTTTGACGCTGGCCTATGATTGCCGCCGCCCGGATTACTTTACCCCGCATGCCATTGCGGCGCTCAAGCTGGTCGATCGCGGCGCGTTGAGCGCCTCGTCGGTCGGCGCCATGCATGGCGAGATCGGCCACACGCAGTTCCTTCCCGGAAATGTCCTGAAGTATGGCGTCGGCAGCGGGAACCTGCGCGACAGGAACACGGCGCTCGCTTCCACCGCCAATTTCCTCAAAGGTCATGGCTGGCACGCCGGCGCGAGCTATGAGGCGAATATGGGCGCCATCGCCGGCTGGAATTCGGCAAGCGTCTACCAGCAGGCCATCGCCCGCATCGCCGAGGCGATCGACGCCGACTGACACGGGCAGCGACCAAGCAACAAAAACCCGGCGGAAACGCCGGGTTTTTGTTTATTACACAGGAAGTTAGCGAAAGCCGGGAAAGCGGTAATCTCCCCCCTTGAGGGGGAGATGTCGCCGAAGGCGACAGAGGGGGGTCGCCGCGCGTGGGGCGCCAGCGTCGTCTCTCATCGCGCGAAAAGCGTTGGTGTTCTGTGCGAGGCGACCCCCTCTGGCCTGCCGGCCATCTCCCCCTCGAGGGGGGAGATTACCAGCCTCACCGGCGATTCCTTGCCGCAAGCGTGCGCAGCCGGAGCGCGTTGAGGCGGATGAAGCCGGCGGCGTCCTTCTGGTCGTAGGCGCCGCGGTCGTCCTCGAAGGTGACCAGCGCATCCGAATAGAGCGTCTTCTTCGACTTGCGGCCGGTGACGATGACATTGCCCTTGTAAAGCTTCAGCCGCACCGAGCCTTCGACATCCTCCTGGCTCTTGTCGATCATCGCCTGCAGCATGACGCGCTCGGGCGAGAACCAGAAGCCGTTGTAGATGAGCTCGGCGTAGCGCGGCATGAACTCGTCCTTGAGATGCGCCGCGCCACGGTCGAGCGTGATCGATTCGATCGCGCGGTGGGCGGCGATCAGGATGGTGCCGCCGGGGGTTTCATAGACGCCGCGCGACTTCATGCCGACAAAACGGTTCTCGACAAGGTCGAGGCGGCCGATGCCGTTGTCGCGGCCGAGGTCGTTGAGCGCCGCCAGCATGGTGGCCGGCGACAGCTTCTTGCCGTTGAGCGCGATCGGATCGCCCTTGAGGAACTCGATCTCGATTTCGGTGACGGCGTCCGGCGCGTCCATCGGCGAGACGGTGCGCTGGTGGACGAATTCCGGCGGCTCGCTCCACGGGTCCTCCAGCACCTTGCCCTCCGAGGAGGAGTGCAGAAGGTTGGCGTCGACCGAAAACGGCGCGTCGCCGCGCTTGTCCTTCGGCACCGGAATCTGATGCTGCTCGGCGAAGTTGATCAGGTCGGTGCGCGACTTGAATGACCAGTCGCGCCACGGCGCGATGACCTTGATGTCGGGGTTGAGCGCGTAAGCCGAGAGCTCGAAGCGCACCTGGTCGTTGCCCTTGCCGGTAGCACCGTGCGCAATTGCGTCGGCGCCCGTCTCCCTGGCGATCTCGACCAGATGCTTGGAAATCAGCGGCCGGGCGATCGAGGTGCCGAGCAGGTAGGTGCCTTCGTAAACTGCATTGGCGCGGAACATCGGGAAGACGAAGTCGGAAACGAATTCCTCGCGCACGTCGACGATGCGGATATCCTTGATGCCCATCATCTCGGCCTTGCGGCGCGCCGGCTCCAGCTCGCCGCCCTGGCCGAGATCGGCGGTGAAGGGGACGACTTCGGCGCC
>NZ_RZSL01000258.1:0-8383 GCF_003997355.1 Mesorhizobium sp. M1E.F.Ca.ET.041.01.1.1
CGCCGATCCACCTTCTCCCACAAGGGGAGAAGGGAAAGACAACGAGGACTGTTGCATGGACGTTTTTGACGAAGCGGCCGACAGGCCGAAGGACGAGGCCGATGTGCGCGTCGGCCGGCGCGTGCGGGCGCTCAGACTCGAGCGCAAGCTGTCGCTGGCCGAGCTTGCCGCCAGGGCCGGCATATCCATCGGCGCGCTCAGCCAGATCGAGCGCGGCATGTCCTCGCTGCGCGTCAAGGTGATCTGGCCGCTTGCCGCCGCTCTCGACATCGAACCCTCCGCGCTGATCACCGACGGCAACGAGGCGGTCAACGACCTCTATTGCGTGCGCGCCGACAAGCGGCGCGCGATCCCGGTCAAGTCGGAAGGCATCGCCAAGGCGCTGCTGTCGCCGCCCGCCGCGACGCTCACCGGCATGCTGGTCACGGTCGAGGCCGGCGGCGGCACTGCCGAGGCATACGCCCATGCCGGCCACGAATTCGGCTTCGTGATGACGGGCGAAGTCGAGCTGGTGGTCGACGCCACGACCTACCTGCTCAAGGCCGGCGACAGTTTTGCGTTCAAGAGCACGCTGCTGCACGCTTTCCGCAACCCAGGCGCCGAGCGCTGCCAGATCCTCTGGGTCAACACCACCAAGCCGTCCGAGGTGCGCGATGGCGCCTGATGCGCTCGTTCGTCTGCAGAGAGTTTCGAAGGTCTTTCCAGGCGGCGTGGTCGGCCTCGACGCCGTCGATCTCGACATTGCTCCGGGCGAGTTCCTCACTCTGCTCGGCCCTTCGGGTTGCGGCAAGACGACGAGCCTGCGTGTCATCGCCGGCTTCGAGAGCCCGACCAGCGGCAGGGTTCAGCTTGAAGGCCGCGACATCACGGGCCTGAGGCCCTTCGACCGTCCGGTCAACACCGTCTTCCAGGACTATGCGTTGTTCCCGCACATGGATGTCGCGGCCAATGTCGGCTTCGGCCTGTCGCTGCGAAAGCTGTCGGGCGCCGAGCAGGCGCGGCGCGTCGGCGAAGCGCTCGACATGGTAGGCCTCGCCGACAAGCTGCGCGCCCGTATCTCCGAGCTGTCAGGCGGCCAGCGCCAGCGCGTGGCGCTCGCCCGCGCCATCGTCTGCGAGCCCCGCGTGCTCTTGCTCGACGAGCCGTTGTCGGCGCTCGATGCGCATCTGCGCGAGCAGATGCAGGTGGAGCTCAAGCGGCTGCAGTCGCAGCTCGGCACCACCTTCGTCATGGTCACCCACGACCAGACCGAGGCGCTGTCGATCTCCGACCGCATCGTCGTCATGAACAAGGGCCGCATCGAGCAGATCGCGCCGCCGGCCACGCTCTATGATCGGCCGGCGACGCGGTTCGTCGCCTCTTTCATCGGCACGATGAACCTTCTGCAGTCGCGCTTCCTCGGCCGGGACGGCGAGCGCCTGCGCTTTACCGCCGGCACGCTGCCGCTGGAGGCTATTTCCGACACCGGCGAGATGCCGGCCGCGGGCGATACGCGCACCCTCGGCGTGCGTCCAGAGGATCTTCTGGCAGCCACCGAGGCCGCCGACGGCACAGCGCCGGCACGGGTGAGCGGCATCGTCTTTCACGGCCGCACACTGCGCCTTCACGCTGAGCTCGGGCTGGGGACTTCCATCGTGATCGACGCACCACGCCGCGCCGACGGGTCTCAATTCAGCGTCGGCGACGTCGCGCATATCAGCCTGCGGCGCGGCGCCAACTGCCCCGTGCTTGCGAGCTGAAGGCGCCGTCACGACGCCTTGGCGAAAAAGCCCTGATAGTCGGACTTGGCCTGCAGCAGGCGCAGGATGTTTTCGCGTGAGCCGCGCACATGCGCGCGGGCGCGCTCGCCGGCCAAAGCGACATCGCCGTCACAGATCGCATCGACGATGCCGGTGTGCTCCTCGCGGGTGGGCTTCCATTCATCCAGCCAAAGAAGCTCCGTCCAGACATATTGCTGGCACTTGTCGAGTATGCCGCAGAGCATGCCATAGAGCATCTCGTTGCCGCTGATCTCGGCGATCACCCGGTGCAGGTCGATGCCGACCTGCAATTCCTCGAATTTCTCCCGCGTGCTGCGGTCGGGGATCGCCGCCAGCCGCTCACATTCGGCGAGCATGCCGCGCAGCTTCGCCTTGTCGGCGGCGCTCGCGTTGGCCGCCGCCAGCTCGGTCGCGCGCCCGTCGAGCAGCTCGCGGATGTCGAAGGCCTCGCGGAACATGGTCAGGTTGAATTCGGCAACCACATAGCCCTGGCGCGGGCGCCCTATCACCAGACCGTCGCGTTCCAGCCGGTTGAAGGCCTCGCGCACCGGCGTGCGGCTCACCTTGAGGCGCTCGGCGATCTCGTTTTCCGTGACGCGGCCGCCCGGCGGGATCTGCCCGGTGATGATCATCGCCTTCAGCTTCTCGAACACCGAGTCGCGCAGCGTGTTTTTCCGTTCCTTGCTCAAGCGTCCCGCCTCCAACGGTCCATCGCAGAATCACAGTCTAGTGCATTTTAGCGCCTGCTTGAAACAGGACCGTTTCGCCAGAAACAGGCGCTCCGAGCCGAGCCTCGTTTTATCGCCGCCGAAAAACACACGACTCGTGTTGACATCGGCTTCCTACGAATTACACTCAAAATTGTATACAAATTCGCATACCAAATCAACGATAACGGGAACACCGGTTGGAGAAGCGAAAAATGACGAAGAGACTTTGCATTCACGGCCTTGCTGGCCTGCTGGCTTCGGTCGCCGTTCCGGCATCGGCCGCCGACACCATCACCGTCGCCTCATGGGGCGGCACCTATCAGGAAGCGCAAACCAAAGCTTTCTTCGATCCGACGGCGAAGGACCTCGGCATCACCATCAAGCAGGACACCACCAACGGCCTTGACGACGTCCGCCTGCAGGTCACCGGCAACGCTGTCAAATGGGATATCACCGAGCTCGGCGCCGACGAATGCGCGCGCGGTTCCAAGGAAGGCCTGTTCGAGAAGCTTGACTACAACCTAATCGACAAAAGCGGCATCAACCCGAAGCTCGTCCATGACGACTGGGTGGGCATCTCCTACACCTCCGTCGTGCTGATCTACCGTACCGATGTTTTCGGCGACAAGGGACCGAAGAGCTGGGCCGACTTCTGGGATGTCGAGAAGTTCCCCGGCCGCCGCGCCCTTTCCGGCAGCCAGGCGACGGAAACGTTGAGCGTCGCCGCCCTCGCCAAGGGCACCCCGATCGACAAGGTCTACCCGGTCGACATCGACGGCGCGCTGCAATCCGTCGACAAGGTCCGGGGCCATATCGATGCCTGGTGGACTTCGGGCGCGCAGGCCATGCAGTTGGTCAAGGACGGCGAGGTCGATATGGCCAGTATCTGGAACGGTCGCGCCGGCACCTTGAGGAAGGAAGGCGCGCCCGTGAGCTTCTCCTTCGATCAGGGTGTGCTCACCGCCGACTGCATGGTCATCCCGAAGGGTTCGAAGAACAAGGACATCGCCATGAAGGCGCTGGCCAAGTTCGTCAGCCCCGACCTCCAGGCCAACCTGCCGCTCTATGTCGACAACGGCCCGGCCAACGAAAAGGCCTTCGAGACCGGCAAGATCCCGAAGGAGCGCATCAAGGACATCAACTCCTCGCCCGAGAACGTCAAGAAGCAGGTGCTGCAGGATCCCGAGTTCTGGCGCGACAACCTCGTTGAAGCGACCGAGAAGTTCAACAACCTGATCCAGCAATGACGTCTGCGCCGGAGCGGCGCGCCTAAGCGTCGCTCCGCTTCCGACAATGATCCGGAGTTGAAGGAGATGCTCTTGTCTCTCGCGCCGTCCGCGCTTCCCATCGGCATCCACGGCATCGAGAAGCGGTTCGGCGCCGTCTCCATCCTCAGCGATCTCAGCCTCGATGTCGCCGCCGGAGAGTTCCTGACACTGCTCGGTCCGTCCGGCTCGGGAAAGACGACGCTGCTGATGATCCTGGCGGGCTTCGTGCGGGCCAATGCCGGCTCCATCAAGGTCGGTGGCGATGAGATCGTCACCATGCCGCCGCACAAGCGCAACATCGGCATGGTGTTCCAGAACTACGCGCTGTTCCCGCACATGAACGTCTTCCACAATATCGCTTTTCCGTTGAAGCAGCGGCGCGTATCGGCGGCGGAAACGGCCGAGCGTGTCGAGAGGGCGCTGGACCTGGTGCAACTGAAAGGCCTCGGCGAGCGCCGCGTCGACCAGCTCTCCGGCGGCCAGCGCCAGCGCGTGGCGTTGGCGCGCGCCATCGTTTTCGAGCCCCGCATCGTTTTGATGGACGAGCCGCTCTCGGCGCTGGACAAGGGCTTGCGCGAGCACATGCAGATCGAGCTGCGCAACCTGCATCGCCGGCTCGGCATGACGACCGTCTACGTCACGCACGACCAGCGCGAGGCGATCACCATGTCGGACCGCATCGCGGTCATGAATGCCGGCCGCATCGAGCAGATCGACCAGCCCGAAGCCCTCTACGCCAGGCCGAAGACGAAATTCGTCGCCGGCTTCATCGGCGAATCCAACTTCATTCCGGTCGAATGCCGTAACGGCAGCATCTGGCATGGGGATAGAAAGCTGCGCATGAACGATCCCGTGCCGGCCGTCGGCCGGCACCTCATGGTGGTGCGGCCGGAAAAGCTGCGGTTGGTCGCCGACGGGGAACAGGCCGGAACCCTCAACATGCTGGCGGCGACCGTCGGCGACGTGATCTATCAGGGCGACAGCTTCATCTGCTACGCGACGCTGCGCGACGGCCGGCAGGTGACGCTGCGCGACTATTGCCGCTCCGACGTGCTGGCGAAGCTGCCGGCGCCGGGCAAGCCCATCACGCTCGGCATCGATGCGCAGGACGTCGTGCTGGTGGCGGATCAATGAGCGTCGGATCCGCCAGCCTCGACCGTGCCGGCAAGCCGGATGGCGTGCTGAACGCCGATGCGCTGCGCGCCGATGCCCGGCGTCAGGCGCTGGGACTGCTGGCGTTGCTGTCGCCCGGGCTGTTTCTGGTCTTTGCCGTCATCATCGTGCCGATCGGCTGGCTGTTCTGGCTCTCGCTGTTCGACGAGACCGGTGAGCTCAGCCTCGCCAATTACGCGCGCTTCTTCGAGCAGGCGTCCTACATCAAGACCTTCGCCACAACCTTCAAGGTCGCCTTCGTCGTCACCGGCGCCTGCGTGCTGTTCGGCTATCCGCTGGCCTATATGCTCTCGCAACTGCCGCGCCGCGCGGCCTCGATCTGCCTGATCTTCGTCATCCTGCCGTTCTGGACCTCGGTGCTGGTGCGCACCTATGCCTGGCTGGTCATCCTGCAGCGCAAGGGCCTGATCAACAACTGGCTGATCGACCTCGGCGTGATCGGCCAGCCGCTGCCGCTCGCCAACAATTTCGCCGGCGTCGTCATCGGCATGACCCACATCATGCTGCCGTTCCTGGTGCTGCCGCTCTACGCCTCGATGAAGACGATCGACGTCGACTGCCTGCGCGCCGGCATGAATCTCGGCGCCAGCCCGGCCGCCACCTTCCGGCAGATATTCTTCCCGCTGTCGCTGCCCGGCCTCGCCTCCGGCGTGGTCATCGTCTTCGTGCTCTGCCTCGGCTTCTTCGTCACGCCGGCGCTGATGGGCGGCGGCAAGGTCATCATGTGGGCAATGCGCATGGAACAGGCCGCCAGCCTCTATTCCAACTGGGGCGCAGGTGCCGCGCTCGGCGTCGTGCTGCTTGCCGTCACGCTGGCGCTCCTCGGCCTCTTCCAATGGCTGCTCGGCGCGCGCGCCACCGGCGTATGGAGCCGGCGATGAGCGCGGAAAACAGCCTGCCCATCTCGCATTGGCAACGCCTCTGGCTCTACCTGCTGGGCGGCCTTGTCATGCTGTTTCTGATCGCCCCTTCGGTGATCATCGTCATCATGTCCTTCTCCGGCTCGACGCTGCTGCAGTTCCCGCCGCAGCAATGGTCGCTGCGTTGGTATGAGAGCTATTTCGGCTCCGTCGAGTGGCGAGACGCCACCGTCGTTTCGGTCAAGGTGGCGGTTATGACGGCGATCGTCGCAACGCCGCTCGGAACCGCTGCCGCCTACGCCATCAATGCCGGCACGCTGCGGCTGACGGGCGCCATCAACGCGCTGCTCACGGCCTCGCTGATCATCCCGGTCATCCTGATCGGCATCGGCACCTTCTTCCTCTACGCCCGCATCGGCCTCAACAACACGCTGACCGGGCTCGTCATCGCCCACACGGTGCAAGCGCTTCCGCTGGTCGTACTCACCGTCCTGTCGGGGCTGCGCTCCTACGACATGAACCAGGAGATGGTGGCGCGCAGCCTCGGCGCCGGGCGCTTCGCCGCCTTCTTCCAGGTGACCATGCCGCAGCTGCGCTTCTCGATCGTGTCGGGCGCGCTGTTTGCCTTCATCACTTCGTTCGACGAGGTTGTGGTGTCGCTCTTCATCTCGGGTGGCGAGACCACGACGCTGACGCGCCGCATGTTCAACGCGCTGCGCGATCAGATCGATCCGACGATTGCCGCCATTTCGACTTGCCTGATCGTGCTATCGATCGTCTTGTTGTCCGCCGCCCAGCTTTTCGGCCGCGGACGTTGAAGTTGAGGGATAATCAGAACCGCATGCGTGATTTCCAGTACCCAGGCCGCTCGCCGGTCCGCGCCACCGAAGCCATGGCCGCGACCTCGCATCCGTTGTCGACGCTTGCTGCCGTCGACATGCTGCGCTCCGGCGGCAACGCCATGGACGCCGCCGTCTGCGCCGCCGCCGTCCAGGCCGTGGTCGAGCCGCAATCGACCGGCATCGGCGGCGACTGTTTTGTCCTCTATTGCCCGAAAGGTGATGGTAATGTGATCGCCTTCAATGGTTCCGGCCGCGCACCCAAAGCAGCGACGGTCGACTGGTACCTGGAGCACGGCTTCAGTGAACTGCCGAAGCAGGGCGCGCACGCTGTCACCGTTCCCGGCGCCGTCGACGCCTGGTGCCGGCTGCTCGAAGACCATGGCCGCAAGGGGATCGCCGATGCTCTCGCTCCCGCTATCCACTACGCCGAGAACGGCTATGTCGTGCACGACCGCGTCGCCTTCGACTGGGCTGATCCGGAAACCGATCTGTCGGCCGACAAGGTGGCGGCGCGAATCTTCCTGCCGGGCGGTCAACCGCCCAAGGCCGGCGATATCCATCGCCAGCCGGAACTGGCGGAGACGCTGCGCATCATCGCCCAAAAAGGCCGCGCCGGCTTCTACAAAGGCGAAGTCGCGGAGGATTTGGTCGGGCGGCTTCGTGTACTTGGCGGACTGCATACGCTGGACGATTTCGCTGCAACGAAGGGCGACTACAAACCGCCGGTCCGTACATCCTATCGCGGCTATGACATCCATCAGATGCCGCCGAACAACCAGGGCCTCACCGCGCTCCTGATGCTGAACGTGCTCTCCGGCTTCGATCTTGGCGCGCTCGATCCGAATGGCGCAGAGCGCCTGCATCTGGAGATCGAGGCCGGGCGGCTGGCCTATCGCGATCGCGACAATCTGATTGCCGACCAGGATTACGTCGCGGTGCCGGTGAAGGAGCTTCTCTCCGCTGCCTATGCCGACCGGCTGCGCGTCGCGATCGACCGCGAGCGCGCCATGACGCATTTGCCGCGCGTCGATTTGCCGGGCAGCGACACGGTCTACATCTCCGTCATCGACCGCGACTTGAACGCGGTGAGCTTCATCAACTCGACCTACTATTCCTTCGGCAGCGGCGTCGTCGGCCCCAAGACCGGCGTCGTGCTGCAGAATCGCGGCACCAGCTTCCGGCTCGATCCCAAGCACCCGAATGCAATAGCGCCGGGCAAGCGGCCGATGCACACGATCATGCCGGGCATGATGACAAGGAATGGCCGCGCGGTGATGCCGTTCGGCGTCATGGGCGGCGGCTACCAGCCGTTCGGCCATGTGCATCTTTTGACCAACATGATCGACTTCGGCATGGACCCGCAGCAGGCGCTGGACGCGCCGCGCGTCTTCTACAACCACGATGTCGTCGAGGCCGAGCGCAGCGTGCGCGCAGATGCCGTCGAGGGCCTGCGTCACCGGGGCCATCGCGTTGTCGAGCCAGACCATCCGCTTGGCGGCGGTCAGGCTGTATTCATCGATTGGGAAAAAGGCACGCTGACCGGCGCCTCCGATCCGCGCAAGGACGGGCTGGCGCTCGGATATTGAGCAGCCCTTTGCTGGACATTGGCCGATCGTTCGAAACATAGTCTGGATCCATGACAAGAAGCGAAAACTCCATCGACCTCGCCCATCGTCTTGCGCCCGGCGCCGACAACGCGCCGGCCATTGCTGCGCCTGACCGAACGGCCCTCTCGCATGTCGGGCTGCGCCGGCTGATTGGTGAGACGGT
>NZ_RZSL01000259.1:0-8361 GCF_003997355.1 Mesorhizobium sp. M1E.F.Ca.ET.041.01.1.1
GAATGCCTAGTATGCCGCTCGTCGGGACGCGGATGCACCGTCAGCCCATGCGCGCCGGCTGCCAGCGCGATGCGGCCAAGCCCCGTGACGCTCGGCCACGGCAGGTCGCGGCGGTTGCGCAGCATGGCGACAGCGTTGAGGTTGACCGAAAGCTTTGCGGGCATGAATTGGCGTCCCTATGGTTTTGGCGCGCATCTATAGCGCCTTTGCAGGGAACAGATAGAGGGTTTCCGGTGTTCCAGAGGACCAAGTGACGGCCAACGCAAGGGTTTGCCAGTGAATTTCCTCGAAGCCGTGCCGGCGATACGCCGCATCGACACCAATCGCGACGCGCTTTTCGCCATCGACGTCGTCGGCGATGTTTCGCCGGCGGACGCGGAAAACCTGTTCGGCCTGCTCGAAGCAGCCTATGCCCTGCACCCGAGGATCGACGTGCTGGTGCGACTGACCGACGAGGAGAGCGTCGATTGGGCCAACATTTCGGAAAAGACGCTGAGGCAAGGTGTGGCCGACGCGCTGGAGCATGTCGTCCGCTGCGCGGCCATCGGCGAGCCACGCTGGGCATCTTTTGCCACGGGCTTGTTCCCGAAGCCTTTGCCGTTCGAATTCAGGCGCTTTGGCAGCGAGGACGAACAAGCCGCCTGGCGATGGCTTGGCGCAAGACCGGCATGACAATGCCGGTTTGTCTCAACGCACGATCGTCAGCCGCTCGGCCGCGCGTGTGATTGCCGTGTAGAGCCAGCGCTGCCTGGTCTCCTTGAACGCCCAGCTCTCGTCGAACAGCACGACGTCGTTCCACTGCGAGCCTTGCGCCTTATGCACCGTCAGCGCGTAGCCATAGTCGAAATCGTCGAAGCGTTTCTTCTGCTGCCAGGGGATCTCTGCGTCCGGATCCTCGAACGCCGCCTTCAACAGCTTGATCTTGGCGACGCCGCGGTCGGGATCGTCCTCTTCCGGCGAGACCAGCAGGTTGATGCCGGGCTTAACAGTCTCGCGCGACGAGGTCATCACCTTCCACAGCGAGCCGTTGAGCAGCCCCTTGGCCGGATCGTTGCGCAGGCAGACGAGCTTGTCGCCAGCCTGCGGATAGTCGGCATTGAACCCTTTGAGCTCGCGCAGCCGTTGGTTATAGCGCCGCCGCGTGCGGTTGGTGCCGACCAGCACCTGGTCGGCCTTGAGCACAAGATCCTGGGTGACCCCTTCCCTGCCGATCACCTGCGCCGTGCCGAAATCGCCGTGCATGAACTCGCGGCCTTCGCGCACGTCGAGGGCGAGGCGGATGATCGGATTGTCGCGCGCCTGGCGATGGATTTCGGTCAGCAGCACATCCGGCTCGTGTTCGGTAAAAAAGCCGCCACCCGAGATCGGCGGCAACTGGGCGGGGTCGCCCAGCACCAGGATCGGCGTGCCAAAACTCATCAGGTCGCGGCCGAGCTGCTCGTCGACCATCGAGCATTCGTCGATGACGACCAGCTTGGCGCGCGCGATCGGGCTTTGCCGGTTGAGCGCGAAGGTCGGCGAGATCGACGTCTTGCCGGTCACCTCGTCTTCGACCGATTCCTCGCCCCTCGGCCGGTAGATCAGCGAATGGATGGTGCGCGCGTTGATCGCTCCCTTGGAGCGCAGAACCTGGGCGGCCTTGCCGGTGAAGGCGGCGAACTGCACCTGCCCGTCGACATGCTCGGCGAAATAGCGCGCCAGCGTCGTCTTGCCGGTGCCGGCATAGCCGAACAGGCGGAAGACCTGCGGCCGGCCGTCCTTCAGCCAGCGGCCGACCGCCTTCAAAGCCTCGTCCTGTTGGGGAGAGAATTCCATCAGCGCGACAGACCGGATTCGCGAGCGAAATACAAGATTGGCCGTCCCATCACCGGCGTCGCCGGTGGCGATCTCATTTGCTACAGGCTTGGCACGCTATCAGGCACAAACAAGAACGTAAAGGGAACAAACCTACTTGAATCCAGGCTATCTGCCAGGTCCGGGATCGTTCTCCAGCAGGATCGGCTTGCCGTGCGGGGTCGCATGCGCGGCACGCTCCCAGGCGGCCGCCAGCGCATCGACCTCGCTTTTGCCGGCAACACCCTTTCGCGACAGCAGCTTTTCAAGCGCCGCCAGCCAATGCTCGTAGTAGTCATGCCCGTCGCTTGCGGCGCCCGGCTGCTTCACCTCGGCGGATAAAGCCTCGGCCCACTCGCTCCACGAAAACAGGCCCTCATCATGCAGCGCGACCGTCATGGCGAAAGCCTGCGCCTGCCATGGTTCGGCGAACACCGGATCGTCTAGAACCGCCGGTCGTTCCGTCTCAGACCGGCTCAAGATAGCTCTCCCAGGCATCGATCGACACACTCAGTGTAGGGTCGGCGCCCTCGCCCCAGATCTCCGCCCCGTCGAAAATTACGGTATAGACCCATTGCGGGTTCTCGCCCTTGCCATGCGCATTGCTGTCGGGAAAGACGAAGCCGCCGCGCACGGCCTCGATCGTCCCGTTCTTGCCGCGCGCGTAGCGCGGCAGGCGCGTATGGCCGGTGGGATTGAGGTTCTTCGTTCGCACACGGTCGCCCGCCTGGAATCGCGCCGGCGCCGCGACCGGCCGGTCGCACGGCCCGCCTTTGGCGAGCGCCGCCGGCACGTCCGCCGCCTTCAGTACACGCTTGGGCGTAGCGGCCGGATCGACCGCCTTGCCGCTTGCAAGGTCCCGCTCCGTGACGAAGCCGTGGCGCTTCAAGAGCGTCTCCAGCGCCTTGATCCAGATCTGGTAGTAGCTCGACGCGTAATAGTCGGCCGGATGCAGCGATTCCCGCGCGTGCCGGCTCTCGTCGATGTTCCAGGCGCCCATGGCGCCGGCGGTGAGCGTCACGCCGAGCGCGCGCTTTTCCCATTCGGCGTGGAAATAGGGCTCGTCCTTTTCGGGCGCGACCGGCCCGAAACCCATCTGCCCGCCGAGATCCTGCGGCCCGTTCATTGAGGCTCCCCCTTATTCCGACTCTTTCGCCAGCGCGGTGCCGATCATCGCGTCGCGGCTGACCAGGCCGGCGAGCTGTTCCTCGCTCCAGCCCTCGGTGCCCTTCGGCCGCATCGGCACCACCAGGTAGCGAAGCTCGGCGGTCGAATCCCAGACGCGGATCTTCTTATCCTTAGGCAGCGTCAGCCCGAACTCTTCCAGCACGCCGCGCGGGTCGATCACCGCCCGCGACCGATAGGGCGGCGCCTTGTACCAGACCGGCGGCAGGCCGAGCACTGACCACGGATAGCAGGAGCAGAGCGTGCAGACGACGAGGTTGTGCGTCTCCTCGGTGTTGAAGACAGCCTGCATGTGCTCGCCCTGGCGGCCGGTATAGCCAAGCGAGGCGATCGCCGCCGTCGCGTCGCGCTTCAGCCATTCGGCATAGGCGGGATCGCTCCAGGCCTTGGCCACCACCCTGGCGCCGTTGCGCGGGCCGATCTTCGTCTCGTAGGTATCGACGATGACGTCGATGGCCGCCGGGTCGATCAGGCCTTTCTGGGTCAGGATCGTCTCGAGCGCGCGCACGCGCGCCGCGAACGGGTCGAGCTCGTTGTCGTGGTCATGATCGTGGGTCATGACCTCAAACTAGGATCGGGTGCGGTTAGCCGCAAGCGCCACGCCTTGGGCCAGAGCCGCCTACTCGGCGGCCACCTTTTTCGGTTCGGCTTCTTCCTCGGCGTCGAAGAGCGAAGGCTGTTCGATAGGCTCGATCGCATGCAGCTCCGGCCGGCTCTTCTTAGAGGAGAAGCTGAGCAGCCAACCGGAGAAATGCTCGAAATAGACATAGATGACCGGCGTGACGAACAGGGTGAGCGCCTGTGAGGCGAGCAGGCCGCCGACCACAGCAACGCCGAGCGGCTGCCTGAGTTCGGCGCTGGCGCCGGTGCCGAGCGCGATCGGGAACGTGCCCATCAGCGCCGCCAGCGTCGTCATCATGATCGGCCGGAAACGCATCAGGCAGGCCCTGTGGATGGAGTCCACCGCCGACATGCCCTGACGCCTGAGGTCCAGCGCGACATCGACCATCATGATGCCGTTCTTCTTGACGATGCCGATCAGCATCAGGATGCCGATCACCGCGATGACCGACAGATCCATCCCCGCGAGCTGCAACGCGACCAACGCTCCCAACACCGCCGACGGCAGACCGGTGAGGATGGTGAGCGGGTGGATGAAGCTCTCATAGAGCATGCCGAGCACGATATAGATGGTGAGGATCGCGCCGCCGATCAGCAGGCCCTGGTTGGCGAGCGAATCCTGGAAGGTCTTGGCCGTGCCGGCGAAGGTGGTCGAGATCGCCTTCGGCATGCCTATCTGCTCTTTCAGCTGGTCGATGCGGGCCACTGTGTCGCCGAGCGACACGCCCTGCGGCAGGTTGTAGGAGATCGTCACCGCCGGCAACTGGCCGAGCTGGTTGACCGTCAGCGCGCCTGCCGTGCGATCGACGCGGGCGAAGGCGCCGAGCGGCACCAGGCTGCCGCTCGCCGTCCGCACCTGGATGGCCAGCATCCGCTCGGGCGACCACGCGATCTTCGGGTCCAGCTCGGTGATGACTTCATAGCTGTCGGCCGAGCCGAAGATGGTCGACACCTGATCGGTGCCGAAGCCGCCATAGAGAGCCGAGCGCAGCGTGTCGGTGTCGATGCCGAGCTGGGCGGCCTTGTCGCGGTCGACCACCAGCGTCGCCTCCAGGGCATTGTTCTGCAGATCGCTGGTGACGTCGGTGAACATCGTGTGGTCCGCCGCCATCGCATCATTCAGCTTCTGCGCCCAGATATCGGTCTGGCCGGTATCGAGTCCCTGGACGACCAGCTGGTAGGCGCTGGCGGAAGACCGCGAACCAAGTCTCAGGTTCTGCACCGGCTGCATATAGGACTCGATGCCGGCGACGCCCCCCAATTGCCGCCGCAAGTCGGACAGCACCTTCTCGATATTGGGTCTCTGGCTCTTGTCCTTCAGCTGCACGTAGAGCTGTCCCTGGTTCAGCGCATTATTGCCGCTACCGACCGACCAGGCCACATGCGATACATAGGGAGAATGGGAGAAGACGTTCGCCACCTGACCTTGCAGCTTGGTCATGGCGTCGAAGGAGATGTCCTGCCGGGCGATCGTCGTCACCGAAATCTGGCCGATATCCTCCTGCGGGAAGAAGCCCTTGGGCGAGGCCTGGATCAGCCAGACCGACGCCGCCGCCGTTCCGACGAAGACGAGGAACACCAGGAAAGTATGGCGCAGGCAGAAGGTCAGGAGCCAGTCGTAGCCGCGCGTGAAGATATCGTGCCGCTCACCGCCCGCATGCGCCTCGCGGTCGGCTTTCGTCACCGACAGCAGCCGCGAGCACAGCATCGGCGTCAGCGTCAGCGACACGAACATCGATGCCAGGATGGCGACAGTCACCACGACCGCGAATTCGTTGAAGATGCGGCCGATGACGCCGCCCATCAGAAGCACGGGGATGAACACCGCCACCAGCGAGATCGAGATCGAAATGATGGTGAAGCCGATCTCGCGCGCGCCCTTCAGCGAGGCGTCGAAGGCCGACAGCCCATCCTCCTCCATGTGGCGGAAGATGTTTTCGAGCATGACGATGGCGTCGTCGACGACGAGGCCAACGGCGAGCGTCAGTCCCATCAGCGAGATGTTGTCGATCGAGAAGCCGAACAGGAACATCGCACCGAGCGTGGCGATCAGCGAGATCGGCACCGCCACCGCCGGGATGACGGTCGCGGTCAGCCGGCGCAGGAACACGAAGATCACCATGACCACCAGCGCGATGGTCAAAAGCAGCGTGAACTGCACGTCATCGACGGCGGCGCGGATCGATGTCGAGCGGTCGTTGAGCAGCTTGATGCTGGCGGCGCCCGGCATCTGATCCTGGAAGGAAGGCAGCATCGCCTTGACCTTGTCGACGACGTCGACCGTGTTGGCGTCGGGCTGGCGTTGCACAGCCATGATGATGGCGCGCGTGCCGTCGTACCAGCTCGCCGTCGTCGTGGTCTGCACCGAGTTGACGACGCGAGTCACCTCGCCGAGCCGCACCGGGTGGCCGTTCTTGGTGGCGATGATGAGGTTGGAGAACCCTGCGGCGTTGTCGAGCTGGGTGTTGGCGGTGATGGTAAGCTGCTGCTTGTCGTTCCGAAGCACACCGAGCGGCGTGTTGCTGTTGGCCGATGCGATAGCCGCCTGCAGCTGATCGATCGAGATGCCGCGCGCGGCAAGCGCGGTCGGATCGATCTGGATGCGCACCGCATATTTCTGCTGGCCGAAGATCGAGACCTGCGCCACCCCGTCGATCGTCGACAGCGACGGCGAGATGACATTCTCGGCGAACGAATCGAGGTCGGTGAGCGGAACCGTATCACTGACCAGTGACATCAGCAGGATCGGCGCGTCGGCCGGATTGACCTTTCGATAGCTCGGCGGCGAGGTCATCTCCGGCGGCAGCGATCTCTGCGTGCGCGCGATCGCGGCCTGCACGTCCGCGGCCGCCGCGTCGATGTCGCGGTTGAGCACGAACTGGATGGCGATCGAGGTCTGGCCGAGCGAGTTGGTGGTCGAGATCGAATCGATGCCGGCGATGGTGGAGAACTGCTTGATCAGCGGCGTCGCCACCGAGGTCGCCATCGTGTCGGGCGAAGCGCCGGGGAGTTGGGCCGAGACGTTGACCACCGGGAATTCGGCGCTGGGCAGCGCCGCGACCGGCAGGAACTTGTAGGCAAAAATTCCGCCCAGCACGAGGGCGAACGACATCAGCAGCGTGGCGACGGGCCTGCGTATGCAGAATTCGGAGATCATGGCCGCGCCCCGCCGGCCTTGTCGGCTTCCGCGACCTTGGGAGCGGCCTGATCAGCGCCATTGCCGGCGGTCTTGCCTTCGTGAACGGCGGCGCCGTCCTTCAGCCGCGTCTGGCCTTCGACGACGACCTTTTCACCGTTTTTCAGCCCTTGGCTGATGGCGCTGTTCTCGCCCTCCGTCAGCGCCACCTGTACCGGCCGCATCTCGACGGTGTTGTCCGGCTTGACGACATAGACGAACGGGCCCTTCTGACTGGGCTGCACCGCGACCGTCGGGACCGAGGTCATTTGCGGCATCGTGCCGGCCTCGAGCATCACATTCACATACTGACCGGGCCATAGCGATAGATCGCCATTCGGTATGCTCGCTCGCGTGGCGATGGTGCCGGAGGCGGTATCGACGCTGGAATCGACGAAGTCGAGCGTGCCCTTGCCGATCGGCTTGGGATCGCCGTCCTTGGTCAGCGTCACGTCTCCTTGCTGTGGGTTCGCCAGTTCCTTGTGCAACAGGGCAAGGTCGCTTTCCGGGAGAGTGAAATTCACCTGCAGCGGGTCCATCTGCGTGATGGTGACAAGTGGCGTCGTGCTGCTTGAGTTGCCGTTGCTGGTGGTGACGAGATCGCCGACGGAGACGTTGACCGCTCCCAGCCTGCCTGAGATGGGCGCGGTGATGGTCGCGTAGCTCAATTGGACCGTGTCGGCGTCGATCGTCGCCTTGTCGGCATCGATGGTGGCGGCCGCGGCCCTTTGCGCCGCCAGCGCCTGGTCGTAAGTCTGCTGCGTGCCCGCCTGCTTGGCGACAAGGTCCTTGGCGCGCTGCAGGTCGGCCTGGGCGCTGACGAGCATCGCCTGGTCCTTGGCGAGCGTCGCCTGGTCCTTGGCAAGCTGTGCCTTCAGCGCGCGATCATCGAGCGAAAAGAGAAGATCGCCGGCCTTGACCATCTGCCCGTCCTTGACGGCGATCGACATGATCTGGCTGGAGACGCGGGCGTTCACGCTGACCACCGATGGCGAGGAGACGAAGCCGATAGCGTAGCGGCGGATCGGAAAATCGGCGGTCGTCGCGGTTGCCGAAACGATCGAGGCCGAACGCGCGCCGCCGCCCTTGGAATTGTCCGATGCCTTGGCGGTCTTGTCGGCGCTGGCTGTGCCGATCTGCTGGCCCGAGATCAACTGCTGGAACCTGCCCATCGCGGCCGGCGAAAGATAGAGGCCGGCGCCTGCGAGACAGGCCAGCGCAACGACTGCAAAGGCGATTTTTCCGCGCATCGACAATAGCCCTCTAACCGACACGCCGATCCCGGTAGTCTATTCTAGCTCGTTTCACTGTCTTTCGCCGTGAATTTCGCCGAATAGATAGGACAAAGCTTTGGCGGAAAAGGGCCAAAACGCGGCATTACGAAGATTTAATGTGCACTGCACAATCGCTATGCAGCCGACTAACACGCCGTGGCCGCCCCTCGCATCGGGCTGAAAAATGAATCTGGGTCTGTCGAGATTCAGGTCAGGCCGAGTCGAGAATGGTGGATTCCGAGAACCGGCCTACGCCGGCCGTAGCCTTAACTA
>NZ_RZSL01000025.1:0-24318 GCF_003997355.1 Mesorhizobium sp. M1E.F.Ca.ET.041.01.1.1
CCGCCTGGGGTGGAACGCCGAGCATGGCGCGGCTGCCGACCGGGATCGACACCAGCGTGCGCTCGTTGACGAAATAGGTGCCGATATCAGCCACCTCGACATCGGCGATCACCCGCCCGCTTTCGATTTCGGGATAGACTTTGGCGATGCGCCCCTCGCGGGCCTTGACGAAGCCGGCGTTCGATCCGGTGCCGCGCTCGCCGATGTCGACTGTGGCGCCTTCGGCGATCTCGGCGGCGTGGCGCTCCGGCAGCGACAGACGCAGATAGTACCGGCCTGACGCAATGCGGGCGATCGGTTCGCCGGCCATGGCCACCGAGCCGGCCGTGACCGGAACGGTGAGCACCCGTCCGTTGGCGGGCGCGAGCGTCTGTCCCTCCCTGGAGCTCTGTTCGATGACCGCCTTGTCCGCGACGGCCGCCGCGAGCTGGTTGGTGGTGACGTCGAGCTGCAGCCGCGCGGCGTCGACCCGGCTCTGCGCCGCCGCGCCCTTGGCCAGCAGGTCCTGGGCGCGCTGCATGTCGGTGCGGGCATTGTCGAGCTGCGAGTTGAGCGCGACGATCTTGGCGTCGGCGGCCCGAAGCTGGAGCGCGAGCTTGTCGTCAACCACGATTGCGATCAGGTCGCCCTGGCGCACCTCCTGGCCTTCCGAGACGCGGACCTCGCTGATGGTGCCGGAAATGCGGGCGCGCGCCGGCACCACGGTGCGGCTTTCCACCTGCCCGTAGACGGCCTTCATTTCGGTGACGGTCGTGGCCTTCACGGTGAATTCCGCGGCTTTCGTATTCGATACCGCAAGGCACGCGGTGCCGATCAGAAGAATGTTGGCGACAGCCGATCTCATGCTTCGCATTGCGCTTGTTCCGGTCGGTTGAAATGGTCCAGGAGGCGCATCATGCGCCCCCTGGTTTGTGGCGGCGGTTCCTGAAAGGCGGGCTGCTATTTGAACGCGACGCCCGACTTGCAGCCGAGCTTCTTGAACACGATCGCCGCCGGGCAGAAGCCGGTCACGGAGGCCTGGATCATGTTCAGTCCGGCGAAAGCGGTCAGCAGGAACCAGTACGGCGAATAGTAGATGCCGAGCGCCAGCGAGATCAGCACAACGAACCCGGCGAACATCAGCACGGCCTTGTCGATGGTCATTTCATGTCTCCTTGGATGTGAGCCTGCCTATTCGGCCGGCTCGGTATGGATCGCCTTGAGCTTCTTGATGCCGAGCATGTCGAGCGCCAGCCCTTCATAGAAGGTCTCGCTCTTGCCCTGCCGGACCTTGTGCAGGAAATATTTCTCGAAGCCGACCTTGGCAGCGTGGACCCATTTGCCCTGCGAGGACCAGTTGACATTGCGCGGCGGGATCTGCGGCTGCGCCACGAAGGCGATGCCTTCGTCGCCGAAGTCGGCGAGGCAGACCGCGTTCCAGGTGGCGACGGCCCTGGGCTGCCCGCCACGCAGCAGCGCGCCGATGTTCTCGGCGGTGGCCGTGACCATGGATTCGATCATGAAGCCGGTCTTGGGGACGCCGACCGGCAACGGCGTCTTGCCGACCGGCGGTATGGCGACGCAGACGCCGATCGCGAAGACGTTCGGGTGCGCCTGGTTGCGCTGATATCTGTCGATGGTGACGAAGCCGCGCGGATTGACCAGGCCTTCGACCCCCGTCAGTGCGGAAACCCCGCGGAACGCCGGCAGCATCATCGAGAAGGCGAAAGGCAGGTCGTGCCCGGCCTTGACCGTGCCGTCGTCATTGACCTCTTCGACATGCATCGTGCCGGCCTCGACCGAGGCCACCTTGGCGTTGGTGATCCACTTGATGTGGCGCTCGCGCATGGCGCTTTCGAGCAGCCCCTTGGTGTCGCCGACGCCGTCGAGGCCGAGATGTCCGATATAGGGCTCGGGCGTCACGAACGTCATCGGCACCTGGTCGCGGACCCTGGCCTTGCGCAGCGCGGTATCGAGGATGAAGGCGAACTCGTAGGCCGGCCCGTAGCAGGAGGCACCCTGGACGGCGCCGATGATCACAGGCCCTGGCTTGCGGACCAACTCGTCGAACTTGTCCTTCGTCGCTACGGCGTGGTCGATGTGGCAGATCGACTGGGTGTGGCCGGACGGCCCGAGGCCGGGCACTTCGTCGAAGGCGAGGTCCGGGCCGGTGGTGATGATGAGATAGTCGTAATCGAGGAAGGAACCGTCATTGAGCTCGACGCGGTTCTCCTTCGGATGCACTTTCTTCGCGCCTTCGGGACGCAGCGCCATGCCACGCCGTTTGAAGGTATCCGCCAAGTCGACGGTGACGTCATCGCGCTCCCGCCAGCCGACGGCCACCCAAGGGTTGGAAGGCACAAAGGAATAGGACTTGCCGAGGTTGACGACGGTCAAACTGTCCTCACGGCGCAGCTTGTCGCGCATTTCGTAGGCCATAATGGTGCCGCCGAGGCCGGCTCCGAGAACGACGATGTGAGACATGATGGGTTTCCTCCCCATGGAGTTCATCCTCGCGCCATCGTGTGGGCAAGCCACACGGGCGCATTGACCAGGCTCAATTTCCCAATGGGCGGGCTCGAATGTATGGTGAGGCCGAAATGAGCTCGATCCACGGGTTGCATGTAACATTCAAAAATCATAAATTCAATAACATGAATGTAAGAGAAATGATCCCCGCCTCGGGAGAGGCGGCTGAACTGCTCAAGAGCCTGTCCCATCCGCAGCGGCTGCTCGTGCTTTGCGCCCTGGGAGGCGAGGAGCGCTCGGTGGCGGAGTTACGCGACCTGCTTGGCATCGACCAGGTGCCGATGTCGCAGCAGCTCATGCGGTTGAGGGCGGACGGGCTGGTCGAGGCGCGCCGGGAGGGCACGACGGTCTACTATCGGATCACGCGGCCGGAGGTGCTCACCGTGATCGAGGCATTACATTCCGCCTTCTGCCCTAGTTAACGCTGCTCGCTGCCGACGGCGTCGTGAACGGATCATGCCTTTGTCCCTTTGATCGAGGTCAAGGCGACGCGACCGGATCTGGAATCTTCTGGCTCGCGATAGCAATGAATTCATCGGACAGCGCCCCAAATCCCGGCTGATCCGTTTGCGGAGAAAATACAATGATCCTGAACAATGCCACCCTTGTCGCGGTCACGGATGGCGAGAGGCTGCGGCTGTTCCACACCAAAGGCCACGAACCTCATCTCGATTGGGTCGAAATCGAGGATCCCGTCCTCGAGGTGGCTCACACCGGATCCGGCGGCAGGCATCGCAGTTCCACCGCCAATCCAGATGAGTCACGGCTACGAGAAGATGATTTCGCCGGATCCGTCGCAGACTATCTCAACCATCAGGCGCTCGAGGAATCGTACGAGCATATACTGGTGATCGCCGATCCCCGGACGCTCGGCGAAATGCGAAAACATTATCGGCCTTCACTGAATGCGAAACTCGCGGGCGAGATCGGCAAAGACTTCGTCAAACATTCGCTCGAGTCGATCAAGGACGCCGTTTTGATGGTCTGACCGACGAACTGCTTTGATCGGTGCCCCTTGCCTTGTGGAGCGGGGCACCGAATGCGGCCACATGGGACCCGCCTGCATGGGGCCGAATCTACAAAAGAGAAAAATGCGAACCGAGGAACACGAGAAACTGGCCGGTAATCAGGGGAACCTTCAAGATCGGGCCGCCTTCGTGGCTGTCTTGGATCGGCAGTCCGCGCACACACGGATGCGTCTTCAGCACGTCCCTCCAGATCGTTGGAAAGTCCGCCCCCTTGTTTCTTTGGGCATTGCAAACATCGACAAGCTTCGCAGCAGCGCTTCTCATTAAGTGGGGTACCCGAATGCTAAATGGCAAACCATAGTGACTGATTGGGCAGGTCGGGTTTGATCTCGGTCAATCCCGCCAGAAAAAACGTCGATTCGATCATGCCCAAAAGCGCCGGTATGATGGGTCACGCCTCTTGGCGAGCCCCCACCTTTCAACGTTCTGGCGGCGCTTCACCGACCCAGCGACCAGGTGAACTGCTTATGCGAGATTTCTGGCGCAGCATCAGCTCGACATCAGCCGATTGAGCCAGACCTCGTCGAGCAGCGAGCGGGTAACCCCACCGAACACCCATTCCCGCAACCGGCTGTGTCCATAGGCGCCCGAGACGACCAGTTCGGCACGGACCGAGGCGAGGAAATCGACGAGGCGGTTGCCTTCATCGTCGGACTTCAGGATTTCGGTACGCGCCTTGATGCCGTGGCCGTCGAGGAAACGCGCGACGTCCTTGACGCCGTCCCTGATCCAATCATCCGGATTGCGATCGACCGCGACGATCGTGACTTCACTGGCCATGGCCATCAGCGGCACAGCGTCCGCCACGGCACGCCTCGCTTCACGCGTGTCCTTCCAAGCCACCACGACCCTGCCTGTCGGCAGACTCGCCGAGCCGTTTGCCGCGACCAGCACGGGTCTGCCGGCGCGCAACACCAAACTGCCCGGATCGGCCGCGCGGTAGGAATCGCCCGTGGACGCGCCCTGGGCGGCACCCGTAACGATGAGGTCGGCGAGACGAGAACTCCTCGCCATGGCGGCATCCGGGTTTTCGACCGCGCCGCGCCAGTCCGTCTCGACTGTTCCGGCGACGAGATTCTCGAACTTGCCGCACAGGTCCTTCAGCCGTTGCCGGATTTCATCCCGCGATTGCTCCCAGAGCTCGGCCGCAATTGCCGCTCCCTCCGGCGCCATCGTCACCGGCAACGGAGCATCGGCGGCGCAGAATCCGATCAGGCGGGCGTCAAAACGCTTGGCAAGGTCGATACCGGCCAGAGCGAGCGGTTCGATCGGACCGTCGATGCCAAGGTTCAGGAGAATGGATTTGTAGCTCATCGATATGGCTTTCGGCTCGAGTGGTTCGATGTCCGAAGCTAATTTGCCGAAACGAACTCGCCTTGATGCCGATCAAAGTGATGCCGTATGGCCTTCAGGGCATGCGGGACTCGAAATGGATCACTTCCCCATCCACGATGAAGCCGCCGTTTCCAATGTGATGGATTGTCTTCGGCTTCGGCTGCGCCGGATCGATCCAGGCTTTGAGGACTTCCAGGACGAACAGATTGTATCTGTTGACCAGTCTCGTATCGACGACGCGGCATTCGAGGTTGGCGAAGCACTCGGCGATCAGGGGCGCCGACACCCGCTCGGCGCGCAGCGGCGTCAGCCAGGTGGTCGCGAACTTGTCGGTATCCCGACCAGAGCAGTTGCCGACCTTGACGACCTTCTCCGTCAGCTCGACGGCGGGGATCGCAATCACGCATTCCTTTGTTTTCCGCAACGTGAAGAACGAAAGGTCGCCGCTGGACACGATGCAGGCGATCCGCGGCGGCGCGACCTCAACCATCATGTGCCATGACATGGTCATGACGTTGGCGCGGCCTCCGCCGGATCTGGTCGACAGCAGAACGACGGGACCAGGTTCGATCAATCGATACACATCGGCAAGCGGCAGTTCCTTCATCTCCGTCCCTCGCTAAGCATTCGCAGGCTTGTTCGCGTAAATCTGTTGCCGCCAATACCGTCCTCCGCCTTGATCATGGTCAAAGCTGAGACCCGGGGTCGTGGGATTTGGAGCAGCGATGGGGGCCGTTCGAAGCGGCATGGCAAGTGAATCCGATTGATCACGATCAATGCCGGCTTGAATGGAGTCTGCGACCTTCGAACCAACAAGGGCTCATCCATGTCTGCCGAAGACATCCTTCTCTGGGGCGCCGTGCTCTGCTTGGCCTTTATCGCCGGAGCCGCGATCTATTCCGGACTGGCTTCGTTCAGCAGAAGCAAACGCCCGTCGGCAAGCTAGGCCTTCGGCCGCCGGTCACGGTCCCGCCAGCCGAAGACAAGACATTGAAGCGAAGAGCGAAAGGAAAGATCATCATGACCTGGAATGCAGAAGAGTTTCGCGCGCCGGACGTGCTGCCCTTCGTTCGGACAGCACAGAAGTTCATGCGAGCCACCGCGGTCCTGCAGGCGCATGCGATCCGCGCGGGGCTGCGCTGCCAGATCGAAAGCGCGTCCTTCCTCAAGCGGCGGTTCGAGGATGACCTCAAGCTCCTCGATAAATTGACCGGCAGTGACGAATTCGTCGATGCCTTCGACGTGTACGTGAATTTCGTCCAGAACGCGACCTCCGACTATGCGAACGAGGCCGGCAGATTCGCCTCCATCGGCGCCAAGCTTGCTTCGGAAACAGCCGGGCGGGTTCGCAAAGAGGCGGAAACGACGATCGACGACATGGCCGCAGCAACCATCGCGACCTGAAATGTTGCGATCAAGGAAGAAGGGGCGGAAACCTGCTGATCGGTCCTCCGTCCCGAGCGTTTACGACGAGGCGGGGAACCGGGGCGCGCGGCGAAAGTCGGGGCATGGCGCGGTGACCGCGACCGGCGCCTCGGCGCTGCCGCTGCCGGATGATGAAGCCGGGGGCATCTATCGCGATGTCGATCGGCTCTCGCATGCCTTGCTGGCGGCCTTCACTGCAGGCATTTCGCCGATCAGCCTCTTGCAAGCCTGGCAGGACTGGCTGCTGCACTTGTCCTCATCACCGGGCAAGCAGGGGGAGGTCTTCGTCAAAGCGGCCGAAAAGGTTGCGAGGCTGAGTGATTTTGTTTTTCGCTGCGGGCTCGGAATGGGATCCGCGGCGCCGACGATCGTGCCCTTGCCGCAAGACAGAAGGTTCCAGCACCAGGCGTGGCAGGCGTTCCCCTTCAACGCCATGCAGCAAGCTTTCCTGCTGTCCCAGCAATGGTGGCACAATGCGACGACAGGATTTCCAGGAGTCACGAGGAGGCATGAGCGCCTTGTCGAGTTCTACAGCAGGCAAATCCTGGACACCGTCTCGCCCTCGAATTTCCCTGCGCTCAACCCGGAAGTCATCGACAAGACCTTTAGGGAAAATGGCGCCAATTTCGTAAGCGGCGCCAACAACCTGGCCGACGACCTGCTTCGTCTGATGGACGGTAGACCGCCGGCTGGCGCGGAGAGCTTTCGGCCAGGCATCGAAGTCGCCATCACGCCAGGCGAGGTGATCTTCAAAAACGAGCTGATCGAGTTGATCCGCTATGCCCCAATGACGGGCACGGTGAAGGAGGAGCCGATCCTCATAGCCCCCGCCTGGATCATGAAATACTACATTCTCGATCTTTCGCCGCGGAACTCGCTGGTCCGCTACCTTGTGCAGAACGGCTATACCGTTTTCTGCATCTCCTGGCGTAATCCGAGCAGCGATCAGAGTGGACTCTCCCTGGACGACTACCGCCGCCTCGGCGTGATGGCGGCCTTGGATGAGGTCGGGAAGGCGACTGGAAGCAGCCGGATCCATGGGGTGGGCTACTGCCTTGGCGGGACGCTGCTGTCGATTGCCGCGTCGGCAATGGCCCGCGACGGCGATCACCGATTTGCCAGCCTGTCGCTTTTCGCGGCGCAGGTTGATTTCGAAGAACCAGGCGAACTCGGCCTTTTCATGGACGAGAGCCAGATTACCCTGATCGAGGACATGATGTGGGTCGAGGGCACCCTCGATCAGCGCCGCATGGCTGGAGCCTTTCAAATGCTTCGCTCGCAGGACCTGATCTGGTCACGCATCGTGCGCGAATACCTGCTCGGCCAGCGCGCTCCGATGACCGACCTCATGGCCTGGAACGCCGACTCCACCCGGATGCCGTTCCGTATGCAGTCGGAATATTTGCGGCAGCTTTATCTGGACAACGATCTTGTCGAGGGGCATTTTCGTGTCGGGGGCAGACCCATCCATCTGGAAGACATTCGATCGCCGGTGTTCGCGGTCGGCACCGAGACGGATCACGTTGCGCCGTGGCGTTCGGTATTCAAACTGACTTACCTGCTCGACACCGACATCGACTTCGTTCTGACAAGCGGTGGACACAATGCGGGCATCGTTTCCGAGCTCGGCCACCCGGGCCGTTCCTACCGGCGGCTCAGTTGCCGCCACGCGGATATCCGTCCGGACGCGGATGAATGGGCGAATAACGCGACCGTGACATATGGCTCCTGGTGGCCGGCCTGGGTGGAATGGCTGGCGCGGCACTCCGGTCGTGAGGTCGCAGCCGACCGGCCCGGCGCCGCAGGCGACTTGAAGGCGATTTGCGCGGCGCCCGGTGCGTATGTCCTTGAACGATAGTGCGTTTCGGCAGTTTGAGCCAGGTCAAGGTTCAGCGTCCGTTCGCGGCGTATTCTGCGTATATGAAACGTCGAATAGCGCTCCAGATCCTGCCGTTTGCAGTCGCCTTCGCATTGCCTGCCTGGGCGGGCGACAGTTCGCAGATCGCTTATGGCAAGAGGCTGGTCGAAGCAAACTGCGCGCGTTGCCATGCGGTTGGTCCGGCCGGCGCAAGCACCCATCCTGATGCTCCGCCGTTTCGTTCATTGCATCGCCGCTATCCGATCGAAGACTTGCAGGAAGCCCTGGCCGAGGGAATCTCCACCGGCCACCCGGACATGCCCGAGTTCGTGGCAGCTCCCGACCAGATCGAGGCCATCATCGCCTACATCGGGAGCCTCGATCGGTGATGACGGCCATCCAGACCTGCATTTCATGAGAGGGAGCGCTGAGGACGAAGAGGAGATGTCGGATGAAACGCGGAATCGGAAGTGAGGACGCCGAGACGCCTGAACTGGCAATTGCCGTCCGGAAAGTCTGCTTCATAGTCGCCAAGGCACATGAATTCGACGTCAAGGTTGCCGTTACCGAGCCTGACGCGGGGTCCAATCCCACGGACGACAATGAGATTGCAGTGCTTCAGGATCATGATGACGATCCTGTGCGTGAGGAGCTTGGTTCGCTGATCTCGGAGCTCTCCATCGATGAGCAGATCGACCTCGTGGCGTTGATGTGGCTCGGCAGGGATGACGGTGAGGCGGCCGATTGGGAAGAGGTCCGCCAGCAGGCCGCCTACGCCCACAACAAACACACGGCCGGCTATCTCTGCGGCAACCCGCTTCTCGGCGATCACCTCGAAGCGGGCCTTGATGCTCTCGGCCTGTCTTGCCCCGAGTGAACCGATATTGACGCGCAAGGCACGAAACTCTCGATCATGCTGATCTACTGGCCTCATGAAGCCGGTGCGCCTATCGATTTTCGGACGCGTGGATGCAGTGAGCGGAGCGCACTGCCTGCGATGGCTTGGCCGTATGCGCGTCTTGGACGCCGCACGCGATAACGAGGACAACAGCCAAGCGTCCCGAGGTGCACCGATATCGGCGTCGCCAGTAGGCGTAACATTGAGGGAGACAAGCAAATGCAGTTGTTGGCGTCCCTGTTCTTGCCGACTTATCCGGACCCGCCGGGGCCGAAGGTTGCGTCGAACGCGGTGGCGGTGGCCAGGCAACTCGGCGCCACGTTGGATGCCGCGGTCATCAACGTCGACATCCCGGACGTTCCGAATGCCTTGTCTGGCCGTGGCGCTGGCGGCCGGCTTGGTCTGGTTTGTTCGCTTGAGCTTCTCAAATATCGCTCGCGAGGACTGCTGAGCGCGTGAGCTGACCGCCTTGGCTTTCAGCTATATTCTGTCAGACATTCCAAGCCACGGTGTCGCGATATCGACTGCCGCGACGATATCGGGACCTTCCCGGTTTGTCGCTACATCGACATTTCCGGTTCAAGCGGACGCTCCTTTGCCGGCTCCGGAATCTCGGTCATGGTCGCTTCCGTCAGGAGCAGGACGCTGGCGACGGAGACGGCGTTCTCGAGCGCGATCCGCACCACCTTGGTAGGATCGATGATGCCAGCTTCGACGAGGTCGACATATTCCTTGCGGCCGGCGTCGAAGCCGAAATTTCCCTTGCCCTCGATCATCCTGGCGACGACCACGCCGCCGTCGACAGCCGAATTCTCGGCGATCTGGCGCACAGGCACTTCGAGAGCGCGCTTGAGGATCTGGACGCCGGTGCGTTCGTCGCCTTCGCAACGCGCTTCCTCCTCCGTGACCGTACCGATGCAGCGCAACAGGGCCAGTCCGCCGCCAGGCACTATGCCCTCCGCGACAGCGGCCTTGGTGGCGCTGATGGCGTCGTCGAGCGCCTCCTTCTTGGATTTCATCTCGGCCTCGGTCGGCGCGCCGACCTTGATGACGGCCACGCCGCCGGCGAGCTTGGCCAGCCGCTCCTGAAGCTTCTCGCGGTCGTAGTCGCTGGTGGTATCGCTGATCTCTCGCCGAATTTGCTCGACGCGACCCTTGATGGTCTTCTGCTCGCCGCCACCGCCGATGATGGTGGTGTTGTCCTTGTCGACGACCACGCGCTTCGCGCGTCCCAATTGCGCCATCGTCACGTTTTCGAGCTTGAGGCCGATATCCTCTGAAATGACCTGCCCGCCCGTCAGGATGGCGATGTCCTGCAGCATGGCCTTGCGACGGTCGCCGAAGCCCGGCGCCTTCACGGCGCAGTTCTTGAACGTGCCGCGGATCTGATTGACGATCAGCGTGGCCAGCGCTTCGCCCTCGACATCCTCCGCGATCACAAGCAGTGGCGATCCTGATTTCGCCACGGCCTCGAGCAGCTTGATCAGGTCGTTGAGCGAAGAGATCTTCTTTTCGACGATGAGCACGAGCGCGTCTTCCAGCACCGCCTCCATCTTCTCGGTGTCGGTCACGAAGTAGGGGGACAGGAAGCCGCGGTCGAACTGCATGCCTTCGACCACATCGAGGACCGTTTCGGTGGTCTTCGATTCCTCGACCGTGATGACGCCTTCGCCACCGACCTTCTCCATGGCCTCGCCGACCAGTTCGCCGATCAGCGGATCATTGTGCGCGGAGATCGTCGCCACCTGTTCCTTCTCGCGCCTCGTCGAGACCGGCCGCGATATCTGTTTGAGCGTTTCGATGACGCGCTTCGTCGCACGATCGAGACCGCGCTTGATGTCGATAGCGCTCGCGCCCGCGACGACATTGCGCACGCCGTCGGCGAACATGGCATGGGCAAGGATGGTCGCGGTGCTCGTTCCGTCACCCACCATGTCGCCCGTCTTTTCGGCTGCCTGTCTCAGCATCCGCGCGCCGAGATTTTCTTCCGGGTCCTTCAGGTCGAATTCCTTGGCGATCGTGACCCCGTCGTTGCAGACGATAGGCGCGCCCCATTTCTTCTCGATCAGAACCGACTTCGAGCGTGGACCGAGCGTCACACGCACGGCGTCGGCAAGCTGGGTGGCGCCGCGGAGGATCTTTTCGCGCGCCGCCGAGCGAAACAATACCTGTTTGTGAGCCATGACCATCTCCCAAGTCTGCCGGCTCGTTCCAGCTAACAGTCATCCCTTCGATCGGCCTTGATGCGCATCAAATGCGTTCCTTGTTGACGAGGATCAATGACGACGGGCGCGTCACCTGCTGGATGGTGCCGATCCGATCAAGGGAACGATCATGCAGACGAATGAAACGCCCCGATACGATGCCAGCGTCAACACCACCGGCTGCTGCCCCAAATTCAATCCCGAAGGCTGGGACGCTCAGGAACTGCACTTCAAGGACAAGCGTTTTCTGAGAGCGACCACCCGCTCCGTCATGCATATCCCGCTGAACATGGGTGACGTGTTCGCCCGCGTTAACAAGCATATCGACGAAGCGGAAGCCTCGGACACGGATCGGTTCATCGTGCTCAGCCGGGATATTTCGCCCTGGAGCGGCGAGCATCTGTTCTCGGTCACGAAATCGGTTGCCGGCGAAGAGATGACGACGCTGAGCGGCGACTTTCTGACGAAGGTGTTCGAGGGCTCCTACAGCCAGGCAAGGCAGTGGCACGAGGAGATGCGGCAGATCGTACGCAACCGAAAATCGGAACCGGGCGACGTCTATTTCTTCTATACGACATGCCCGAAATGCGCCAAGGCCTATGGCAAGAACTATGTCGTTGGCGTTGCCGCCGTGGCTTAGCACCCGCAGGTCAACGCGTTGCGGTCACTCAAGGGATTGAGATATCCATTTGCTTCCAGGTGATGCGGGTCAATCTTCGCCCGTCCCTTGGAGGAGCTTTCGCAATGAGTCGAATTGGCGGTTTCCTGCTGGTCATGCTGATCGCCATGGCGACCACGACCAGTGTGGCTTTCCTGCTTTACAGGAACGAGCTTGGTCGTCTGCGCGACGCCGTCAGTCGCGGCAGCATGGTCGCCAATCTCGACATCGGTCCGATCGAATACGCCGACAGCGGCGCGGGCAGCCCGCTGCTGTCGATCCACGGCGCCGGCGGCGGCTTTGACCAAGGCCTCGCCCTTGCTGCCGATCTAGCGGGCGGGGGCTTTCGGGTCATCGCGCCGTCGCGCTTCGGCTATCTGCGCACGCCCGTTCCGCGAGACCCCTCTCCAGCCGCGCAGGGCGATGCGCACGCGGCGTTGCTCTCCAGACTGAACGTCCCCAAAGCGGTGGTTGTCGGTGTTTCGGCCGGCGCCCGTTCTGCCGTCGAGCTGACACTCCGGCACCCTGACAAGGTTGCCGCTCTCATTCTGGTCGTCCCAGCCCTTTATTCGCCCACCAGTCCGGTCGCGATCGACGTCGGTCGCGGCAACAGGTTCGCCTTCTGGGCCGTCAACGCTGGCGGCGATTTCGCTTGGTGGGCCGCCGAGACTATCGCACCGTCGGTGCTCATTCGCTTTCTCGGCGTTCGACCGGCGCTGGTAACGGCCGCGCCCCAGGCCGAGAGGGACCGCGTCATGAGCTTCGTCAGAAGCGTTGAACCGTTGTCGCTGCGTTTTTCCGGAATCAATATCGACAGCGCCCCCGAGCTGCATGAACTGCCGTTGGAAGAAATCACTGCACCGACAATGATCATCTCCGCGCGCGACGACCTGTTCAACACGCTGCCGGCAGCCGAATTCGCGGCGGGTAGGATCCCCGGCGCAAAGCTGGTCGTCTACGACACCGGTGGACATCTCTTGGTTGGACACGCGCAGCAGGTTCGCAAAGCAGTCCGCGTGTTCTTGGAGGGAGTGGGCGTGATTCCGTGATCCGATAGCCCGGACAGCGACACGGGTTGCTCGGTATCGGCGTCAGGAGCCGGACACCGCGCCTTCTTCCGCTTTCCCATTGCGCCCAAGGGTCGGCATCAGCCAACGGACCAGGCCAAGGCCAAGGAGCGCCAGCGCCGTGAAGCCGGCGCCCGCCAGGAAGGTCATGCGCGGTCCGAAAAGATCCCAGAGCGTGCCCGCCAGCAGGCTGGCGGCCAGCAGCGCGAGGCCGCTCGACAGGTTGAACATGCCGAAGGCGGTGCCTCTCAGTTCCGGCGGGGCCGTATCGGCGACGAGCGTTGCCAGAAGTCCTTGTGTGAACCCCAGATGCAGGCCCCAGAGGCCCACGCCGAGCGCCACGCCGGCCAGATTTCCGGGAAACGCCAGCACGATGTCCGCGGCAATGAGGATCAGGAAGCCGAGAATGAGCATCGTCAGTCGATTGACGCGATCCGAGAGCACGCCGGCCGGATAGGCTGCGAGCGAATAGACCACGTTCATGACGACGAACACCAGCGGGGCGAGCACGATCGGCAAACCCATGCCCTGCGCGCGCAGTATGAGAAACGCTTCGCTGAACCTGGCCAATGTGAACACGGTGGCGACGCAGACAACCAGCCAGAAGGGCGACCCCAGGCGCCTGAGCTCGGACATGCTCAAGGGAGCACGCACCTCACGCAGGCCGGCGGGCCGAGCCGGCTCATGCACGGCTGCGACCAGCAGCACGACCGCCAGAAGGCCAGGAACCACCGCGACCCAGAACACGGTCCGAAACTGATTGGCGGTCAGCCACATCAGGGCAATCGCCAGGAGCGGTCCGACAAACGCGCCCACCGTGTCGAGCGCTTGGCGAAGCCCGAAGCTGGCGCCGCGCGCATGAGCCGGGGCGATGTCGGCAATCAGGGCATCGCGCGGGGCGCCGCGAATGCCCTTGCCGACACGGTCGACAAAGCGAGCCGCCACAAGCCAGCCGACCGAAGAAGCCAGCGGGAATACCGGCTTGGTGAGGGCGGCGAGGCCGTAACCGATCACCGCCAGCAGCTTGCGTTTTCCCAGCCAATCCGACAGCGCGCCCGAAAAAACCTTGGTGATGGCGGCCGTCGCTTCGGCGATGCCTTCGATGGTGCCGACGGTCACCATCGATGCGCCCATGACGGTGACGAGATAGATCGGCAGCAAGGCGTGGATCATCTCCGACGAGACGTCCATCAGCAGCGAGACGAAGCCCAGCGCCCAAATCTCCGCTGGGATGGTCCTCAGGCGGATGGGGGTGGTTTGCTCGAACTGTTCCATGACCCCCTCGGCAGGTCGACATCGGTCATGCTCAGCGTAGGAACCTGCGACGGCGCTGTCCATCGAGATTGGCGCTCAAAAGCGCGTCACATCTTTGAACGACTTCAGGCGAGGGCGGTCAGGGTCCCGTTGTGATAGTCGTGCCGCGCTCGCCCTTGACGATTGCCAGGGCGTCGTCGAGCTTGCCGATCGCGGCAGGCTTGCCGGTAGCCTCGACGAACCCGATCGCGGCGCTGACCTTGGGACCCATCGAGCCGGCCGGAAACTCCCGCGCGGATATCTCTGCCGCGACGACCCGACGAAGCGCGCGGGCGGCGGGTGTGCCGTAATCGAGATAGACCGCGTCGACGTCGGTCAGCATGAGCAGCATGTCGGCCTTCAATTGACGCGCGAGAAGCGAACTCGCCAGGTCCTTGTCGATGACGGCCTCTACGCCGCAGAGGCTGCCGTCGTCCCTGGCTATGACCGGGACGCCGCCGCCGCCCGTGCAAATGACGATGACGCCGCGCTCGACAAGGAACGAGATCACCGATGCTTCCAGAATCTCGAGTGGCCGCGGCGAGGGCACGACGCGGCGCCACTTGTCGCCATCGGGCGCAATTTTCCAGCCGCGGTTCGCGGCAAGCCGTCGCGCGGTGGCTTCGTCATAGACGGGGCCTATCGGTTTCGTCGGATGGGCGAAGGCCGGATCGCGGGGGTCCACCTTCACCTGCGTCAGCAATGTCGCGAACAGCCTGTCCTTGAGGAGGTTGCCAAGCTCCTGTTCGATGACATAGCCGATCATGCCGGCGCTCTCGGCGCCGAGGACATCCAATGGGAACGCCTCACGCTCCGGGTCGGCGGCGGCCTGCAGCGCCAGCAGGCCCACCTGGGGGCCGTTGCCATGCGTGATTACGACCGAGTGTCCTTCGCCGATCAGCGCCGCCAGCACGGATGCGGCACGCTTGACATTGCTGCGCTGGTTCTCGGCGGTCATCGGCTCGCCGCGCCGCAAAAGCGCGTTCCCGCCGAGCGCGGCGACGATCAGCATCTCAGTTGCCGATCGTGGCGACGAGCAGCGCCTTGATCGTATGCATGCGGTTTTCCGCCTGGTCGAAGACGATCGACGCGCTCGACTCGAATACCTCGTCGGAAACTTCCATGCAGTCGATCCCATATTCGCGCGCGACGTAGGCGCCGACTTCAGTCTCGGTGTCATGGAACGCAGGCAGGCAATGCATGAATTTCACGTGCGGATTGCCGCTTGCCGACATCACTTCGCTCGTTACCCGGTAGGGCGTCAGGAGACGGATGCGCTCCGGCCAGGCAGACTTGTCTTCCCCCATGGAAACCCACACATCCGTGTAGATGAAGTCGGCAGCTTCGACACAAGCCTTCACGTCTTCGTCCAATCTGAACCGGCCGCCGTTGCGCTCCGCCAAAGTCCTCACATGGGCGCAGAATTCCTCGTCCGGCCAGAGCTCCTTCGGTGAAGCGATACGCATGTCGATGCCGACCTTGGCGGCGCCCACGGCCAGGGACTGCGCGACATTGTCCCGTCCCTCACCGATGAAGGCGACGGTCATGTCAGAAAGATGCTTGTGCGTGAATTCGCGCATCGTCATGAAATCGGCAAGGATCTGCGTGGGATGCGCCTCGTCCGTCAGGCCGTTGTAGACAGGCACCCCGGCATGCGCGGCAAGCAACTCGGCCTGATGCTGCGCAAAGCCGCGATATTCGATCGCGTCATACATCCGGCCGAGCACGCGCGCGGTGTCCTTCATGGACTCCTTGTGTCCGATATGGCTGCCGGTGGGACCGAAATAGGTAACGTGGGCGCCCTGATCGTAGGCGGCCACCTCGAACCCCGTCCGCGTGCGCGTGGAGTCTTTTTCGAAGATGAGCGCGATGTTCTTGCGAACAAGGCGCGGTATCTCATGCCCGGCTTGCTTGGCGGCCTTGAGATCGGCGGCCAGCTTCAGGAGGAAGCGGATCTCTTCGGGCGAGAGGTCGTCCAGCGAGAGCACCGAGCGGCCATGCAGGTTGATCGACATTGGCTGTCCTTTCAGATCGGGTCGCGGGCGATGGGGCAGGTCATGCAATGGCCGCCGCCGCGGCCGCGGCTGAGCTCGGCGCCCTCGACGGTGATCACCTCGACCCCCGCGCGGCGCAGAAGCGTGTTGGTATAGACGTTGCGATCGTAGCCGATGACGATACCCGGCTCGACCGCGACGACGTTGTTGCCGTCGTCCCACTGCTCGCGCTCAGCCTCATAGCGGTCGCCGCCGGTGGCGATGATCCGGAGTGATTTCAGTCCAAGCGCCTCCGCCACGACCGTCGTGAAAGGGGCGTTTTCTTCCCTGACATCGACCGCCGCATCGCCGTCTCCGGGCCGGATCGAGAAGCAGCGCAGCCGCTCGACCACGGGCGGATACATGGTGGCAAGGTCCCGGTCGCAGAAGGTGAAGACGGTGTCGAGATGCATGAAGGAGCGATCGCGGGGCATCAGCGCCGCGATCACGCGCGTGGCCTCTCCGGCGGCGAACAGGCTGCGGGCAAGGTCGCCCACCGCCTGCGGCGTGGTGCGTTCGCCCATGCCGACGAGGACGACGCCTCCGCCGACGGGCATGACGTCCCCGCCTTCCAGGCTGATGCCTGTTCCGGCTCCCGGAGACACGAATGGAATGCCGCTGTCGCGAAACCGCGGGTGGAAGCGGTAGACGGCCTCGACGTTAGCCGCCTCGGGCCGCCTGGCGGGCCAATACATGGCGTTGACGGAAACAGCGCGATAGATCCAGCAGGAACTGTCGCGGGTGAAGAGCTGGTTCGGCAGCGGCGGCAGCACGAAGTCCTGCGGCGCGAGCGTCCGTCCGGTCAGTCCCTTGGGCTCGAACGGAAGTTCGGCGCGGGCAATGCCGCCGACGAGACAGCTTGCCAGCAGGTCCGAAGGCATCTCGTTCAGCCATCCCCGCATCTCGTCGACCATGTCCAGGCCGACGACGCCCGCATGCACGCGGCGATCGAGAAGCCAGTCGCGCGCCTTGCCGATGCCCATGGTCTGCGCCAGGAGCTCGCCGAACGAATGGACCACCACGCCGCGTTCGCGCAAGGCATCGACGAAAACGTCATGCTCTTGGCGTGCTCGTTTCACCCACAGCACGTCGTCGAACAGCAGCGCCTTGCAATTCTCCGGCGTCAGCCTGCGCAGGCTGAGATCCGGCCTGTGAACCATCACCTCGCGCAGGCGGCCGACTTCCGAATGGACCCCTAGATCTGTCATGGGAACGAACTCTCAAAGCGGGCTGACGGCGCCGGTCCACATTTCGTAGACGGCAAGGATTGCGACTGCGACGAGTGCGACCGCGATGACGGTTTCCACGGGATGGAAGACGCGCTGATTGCCTTCTCGACGGGCCCAGACATAGAAGATGATACCCGGCGCATAGAGGATCGCGCACATGAACAGATAAGCCGGTCCCGCCGCATAGACGAGCCACAGGCCGTAAGCCGTCGCCAGCAACCCCGCGATGAGAGGCCCGGCGCGCTGTTCGCCGCTCTCATAGCTTTCCCCGGTCAGGGCCAGCTTGGCGGCGAAAGCTCCGGAGAAAATGTAAGGCACGAGGATGGCCGCCGAAGCGATGTAGAAGAGCGCCTGATAGGTGCTCTGCGCAAAGAGCGTGATCACCAGGAAGGCCTGAACGAGCAGGTTGGTGATCAGCAGCGACGTCGAGGGCACGCCGCGTTCGCTTTCCCGGCCGAAGAATTTCGGCATCGTCCCGTCCTTGCCGGCGACATGCGGTATCTCGGCGGCGAGCAAGGTCCAGCTCAAGAAGGCGCCGACGACCGAAACGACGAGTGCAAGATTGATGAGCACGGCGCCCCAGGGTCCGACGACGGCCTCCAGCACGCCCGCCATCGATGGGTTCTTCAAGGCGGCAAGCTCGGGTTGGCTCAGGATACCGAGCGAAAGCAGCGAGACCAGCGCATAGAGCGCGAGGCAGGTGAAGAAACCGAGCACCGTCGCGGTCGCGATGTCCTTGCGGCGCTCCGCCCGGGCGGAGAACACGCTGGCCCCTTCGATGCCGATGAAGACCCACAGCGTCACCAGCATGGTGCTCTTCACCTGAGCGGCGATGGTACCGAGAGAGGCATTGCCGAGCCCGGTGAAGTCGAGCGACCAGACGTTGAGCTTGAAGGCGACGGCGACAATCCCGACGAAAAGGACAACGGGAGCAATCTTGGCTACGGTCACGATGGTGTTGACGACCGCGGCCTGGCGAATGCCCGCGAGGATCAGCAAGTGGATGAGCCACAAGAGGATCGAGGCGCCGAGCACCGCCTGCCATGTATTCCCGTCACCAAAGGCAGGGAAGAAATAGGACAGCGCGCTGAAGACGATCACGGCGTAGGACACGTTGCCGACCCAAGCGCTGATCCAATAGCCCCAGGCACTGTTGAACCCTATGAAAGGCCCAAACCCTGCCTTGGCATAAGCATAGGGTCCCGCATCGAGATCGGGTCGGCGCACCGCCAACGACTGGTAGACGAACACCAGCGCGAGCATGCCGATCGCCGTGATCGTCCAACCGATCAGGATCGCCAGAGGACCGGCGCCGGCTGCCATGTTCTGGGGCAGACTGAACACGCCCGAGCCCACCATCGAGCCGATCACGAGCGCTGTCAGCGATCCCAATCGTAGCTTCGTCGATGCGGTGGTCGTGGCCTCCCGGATTGGGATATTGACCTCTGTCGTGGACATGATGCGCTCCCGTTGCGAACAGTGGGAGGATTTCGCAGCAAACAGAACTGGCGGCCTTGACGCCGGTCAAATTTGGGCATTGCGCCGACAGGCGTGTCGAGACGGCCGCAGTAATCTACAGGAGCTGCAAGGCGCTGTAGCCGGCAGCGGCGGCGGCTAACGTCATGCCGGCCAGGGGCAACCAGAATCTCACCGGACCCGCAAATACCGCCAGGGAAAGGCGTCCGACCGCGTTGGCCATCAGCGCCGTCAGCACCGCGTGTCCTACCGTTTCGATCGAGATCGAATGCTTGACCAGGCGCAGAGCGCTGAGCACTGAAGCATCGACATCGAACGCGCCCGCGATCGCGGAGCTCGCCAGCAGGCCCCGTTCTTCGAACTGCGAAGCCAACGCGGCACTGGCCGTCGAGGCCGATGCGAACAGCAACGCAAAGATCAGCAGAGGCGCCAATTCGAATGGATTGCGCGTCGGGGCGGGGTTCTCCGGCTTCTGGCCATGGATGACCAATGCGATTGTTCCGCAGGCGCCGAATGCCAGTGCGGCAGCGAGCGCGGGCGCGGCGATGAATGCTGCCACGCTCGGCGCCAGAGCCAGAACCACGACGCAGACACGCAAGATCGAAACCATTGCCGCCAGCGAAGCCGCGCCCGCAAAAGGCAAGGGACTGCTCGCCGTGTTGGCGGTGCGAGCCAGCGACAAAGTGACGGCGGTGGATGAGACGACAGCGCCGGCAAGCGCGCTCACAATCAGCCCGCGAGCGTTTCCGAGAATGCGCACCGCGACGTAACCGGCGAACGAGATCGAGGCCATCAGCACCGTCAGGAGCCAAATCTCGCGCGGGTTGAAGCCTCCCCAGGGATCCAGCGTGCGGTCCGGCAGCAGGGGCAGCACGACCGCGGTCATCACCGCGAGTATCAATGCCGAGCGAAGCTCCAGCCAGGTCAGGCGCTGCAAGAGTCCATGCAAGACCTCGCGGCTTGCAAGAAGTGCCGCCAGGGCTGCGCCGCCTGCGGCCGCAACCCGGAAATCGCCAGCCACGCAGAGCGCCCCAAGGGCGAAGACGGCAAGGCCCGCGACGACGGTCGTGACGCTGAAATCCTCATCGTGTGAGGCTTCGCGTGCCTTGTACCATGCGAAGATGCCAGCAAAGGCGAGGAACCCGGCGACCAATACGGAATTTTCGGTGAGCGCCTGGGCCAAAGCCGCAAAAACACCGCCGAGGAGGCCCGATATGCCGAAAGTCCGGATGCCGGCCGTGCGGCTACGATCAGGGGCATCGCGCTCTCGCCAGCCTCGCTCCAACCCGACCAGCAATCCTATCGCCAGGGCCACTGCAAGGCGGGCTATGAGCGAGTCCATCATGAGGTGCCTCAAGGCTGCGCATGCTGCCGTCCGCTTCGATCAGCGGTCGGCATCGCGTGACTTCCTCTTTGGGTCGCCATGGCAAGGATCAACTCTCTATCGCCTCGCGGCCTGAAACTTCCGCGATGAAGATCCTGAAGAACACAGGGGGGAGACGCTCCAATTCCGGGGACGCGGCCGGCTTGAGCGCACCTGGCTCCCACCAATCGGAGTGTCTGCTCAAGACGGACCACGCGTGATCCCGCTGAAGCTTGTGCCCGATCCGATCCGGAAGCTCCTCATAGCGGCCATAGGCGATCACGCTTCTCCAACCTCGATCCGTGCCGTGTTCGTCGACCTGAACCGACACCAGCGGATTGGAGCGCATCCAGTCGATCTTCTTGCCGGGCATGGAAAAGGCATAAAGATGATTGTCCGCGTGGGCATAATAGAGCGGGACGATATAGGGTTGCCCGTCTTTCGTGCAGGCCAGGTGACCGACGCGATTGGCCGTCAGAATTTTCGTGCACTCCAGAGTGGAAAGTGTGCGGATCTGCATCGGTGGACTCCTAGGTGCCGGCTTGTTGTCATGATTTGTTTGCGGCATGCGCCGCGGGCCGCCTTCTGTCGTTGGCGTTACGGCGTGCCTGAGCAACGAGAGCCATGATGTCGAGGACCTCACTGTCGGAGAGCTGTGGGAAGTTGACGTAGTAATAGCTGAGCGCGGGGAAGCGGGTCGGCTGGCTGAGACAGATGAGCAAATCGGCCTCCCGCGCAAGTTCGGCTGCGGTGTCCGCGGGCGCCACTGGAATTGCGACGACGATTTGACGAGGCGAGCGTCGCTTCAGAGCGCGAATGGCAACCTTCATCGTGGTTCCGGTAGCCGCCCCGTCATCGACGATGATCGCCGTCTTTCCGTCAACCGACAGGGAGGCGCGCTTTCCGCGATACGCCGCGCGCCGCCGCTCCAGCTCCGGACGCTCCTTGGCGATCAGGAAACGAAGCTCGTCATCGT
Organism: Mesorhizobium sp. M1E.F.Ca.ET.041.01.1.1; assembly: GCF_003997355.1. Taxonomy (NCBI): domain Bacteria; kingdom Pseudomonadati; phylum Pseudomonadota; class Alphaproteobacteria; order Hyphomicrobiales; family Phyllobacteriaceae; genus Mesorhizobium; species Mesorhizobium sp. M1E.F.Ca.ET.041.01.1.1. Next base: position 21,352 of record NZ_RZSL01000025.1, read on the forward strand.
CGAGAGCGTAGGCTTCCACGATCTCCCGGTTGAGAACGACATCCGGCGGGTCTCCATCCACGATGGCGGCAACGGCCAGTTCCGCATTGCCCGGCGCCCCGACCTTGCGGACGAGGACCAGGTCCAGCGGCGCCTTGAGAACCTTGGCCACCTCAGCGGCGACGGGAACCCCGCCGCGCGGCAAGGCCAGAACAACCGGATCCCGCAGATCGAGCGTGGCAAGCTCGGCAGCGAGTTTCTGTCCGGCCTCCTGGCGATCGCGAAACATCGGTCATTCCTCCGGCCATAAATGACGAAGCGACTTCTTCATCGAATTGCGGACCTGGACGATCTCGCCATGAGAGATATGGCGGTCGAGGAGCTTGAACACCGCCGCGATCGCCTTGTCGATGTCGACCTCCGCCTCGTAGCCGAAGCTGTTCCTGACGCTGATGACGAAGTCGCGCTTCGTTCGCTCGCTTGCCGGTTTCGCAGGGCTCCACCCTTCAAAGTAAATGCCCCTGACCAAAGTCGGCAACTGGGCTGACAGATCGGCCATTTCCTCCGGCGAGAGCCAGTCGCGCAAAGTGTGCAACACCGATCTCAACAACCGGAAAGCGCTCTGTTCGTTCCAATCCAGATCCTTGGCGAGTTCGTTCGCCCATTGCTGAGCCTGCTCGGCTGCATGCGCTATGGAAGTGTGTGAGACAGAGTGCGCCATCGTTGGGACCCTTCGACCTGTCCCTTTCTCCGCCATTTAGACCTGCGCGCATTGCGTTTGATCAATTCGCGCGCGCCCTTGACCATCCGGCTCATGCTTGGGCCACTGGCGGATCGTCAAGGAGAGGCTTCGGACCTCGCCGGCGCCCGAACTCAACCGGTCGCAGCAGTTTGGAAGGCGGTTGCAGCGAATGTGAACAAGTCAGGGTAGGATATCGAAGCTATTGGATATAAGCTTGATGGCAATGCGTCTTGTCGGCAATTGAGGACTGTCGTGGATCGGTTCATTGCTCTGGCCAACATCGCTCATTTCGAAGATCTGCTTGCCCGGGAAACCGACCCGGAAAAGCGGATGATGATCCGAGGCCTGCTTGCGCGCGAAAAGGAGAAGCTCAAGATCGCAGAGCGCCAGGCAGAGACCAACCAGAAGCGGGCTGCTCCTTCCAGGGCCGACGATCAATCGGTGTAAGCGAACGACGCCTGCAGGCGGAGAGGTTCTTTCTCAGTGCGCTGCCTGGCGCACTGAGAAAGTGATCGTTCGAGCCGTTATGCGGCCTTCACGGTGATCTTCTTCTCGGCCTTCCGGGCTTCTGCCGTCTTGGGCAGCTTGACCGTCAGCACGCCCTTGGCGAAGCTGGCGTCGATCTTGTCGGCGTCGACCCCCTCAGGCAACTGGAACGATCGCTGGAAGGAGCCGTAGCGGCGTTCCGAGAGGTAGTAGTCCTTCTCCTTTTCCTCCTTCTCTTCGTTCTTTTCGCCCTTGATCGTCAGCACCCGGTTGGCGAGCTTGATCTCGATGTTCTTCTCATCGATGCCCGGCAGTTCGGCCGTGATCTCGTACGCATTGGCCTTTTCCACCAGATCCATCGCCGGCGCCACCGACCATGCGCTGTTCACCGCCGGCAAATCCCGGCCGAACAGCGAACGGGTGGAGGGCAGGCGGAAGTCGAACGGATGGAAATCATCGAAGAGCCGGTCGATTTCACGACGCAGGCTCTCGAACGGTCCCATCCAATTGTCCGACCGGGCAGGAGCGGGAGCATTCTTCTCGGACTTCACGGGCAGTTTGGTAGGGGCTTCAGCCATGGTTCTCTCCATGAGACAGATTGATTGATCAGCAAGTGCCGCTGCCTCCGCTCTTCCGCCTTAGGGTACCCAACAGGCGCCAGAGCCGGAGGCCAGCGGACCCGCCCGACGGCGTCTTCGCTGAACCGGTCCATTGCTTCGCGATTTCCGCGTTTGACGCGGATCGTCGCGCCCGCATCGCCAATTCATGCTCGGCCGATCGAGGCTGGCATCAAAGCACCGGCCTGAGCGGGCATCCTTGATCCGCATCAAACAGGCGCGAAGAAGAGAGCCGGTCGCCACCGAACGCCCTGAAGGTTCCTGGCGGCTGCCAACGACGACGTCTAGCCCACATGCGTCCGCGCGCGCTGACAGACGAGTTTGATAGACATCAAGGCACCGCGCGCCGGAAGGGCGCAATTGCAAGGGTGTTTCGCTGTTGCGCGAGGAGATCGCATGTCCTGCAATACGATGGTCGTCATAGTGGCTGTGGACGCGGATCGGGCATCGGCCATGCAGATTGCGGCGGCACCGCCCCAGCTTTTCGGCTGTCAGGCCAGCGTCAATCGCTTCCCGTCTAGCTGAGGGCTCGGGGATGGCGACCGGCAGAGTCGATCAACCCGAACGGCCGGCAAGCGAGCCGAACTCGATCGGGCATTCCTTGGTTGTCGCCGAGCACGCCTACTGGTCCCTTGGAACGGATCAGTTGATCGGGCAACTGGAGACCTCGACCTCCGGTCTTTTGAGCGTCGACGCTGCGATCCGCCTCGCCAAATTCGGCCGAAACGCGCTGGTGCCGCGGTCCGGCGGATCCGCATTGGCTGTCTTCGCCCGCCAGTTTCGCAGTCCGCTGGTCCTGATCCTCATCTTTGCCGCCGCCGTTTCGGTGTTTGTCGGCGAGGGCCATGAAGCAGCGATCATCGGCGCGATCGTGCTTGCCAGTTGCGTCCTCAGCTTTACCCAGGAATATGGCGCCTCTCGCGCTATGGAGGCGCTGCAGCAGCGTTTCTCCCGCAGGGCAATCGTCCTGAGGGACGGTTTCGAACGCACGATCGACGTCGAGGACATCGTTCCCGGCGACGTCGTCCGTCTGTCAGCCGGCAATCTCATCCCAGTCGACGGCGTGATCCTGGAATCGCGGGATTTCAATGTCAGCGAGTCCGTTCTGACAGGCGAGACCTTTCCCGTCGTGAAGTCGGCCGG
>NZ_RZSL01000260.1:0-8344 GCF_003997355.1 Mesorhizobium sp. M1E.F.Ca.ET.041.01.1.1
TGCTTGACCGGCGTGAGACCCATGTCCTGCGCGGTCTTGGTGGCGAGCGCCGAGCGCCAGCCGCCGGCGCAGAAGAAGACGAAGGTCTTTCCCGAAGCGAAGAACGGCTTGTGGTAAGGGCTTTCGGGATCGATCCAGAATTCGAGCATGCCGCGCGTCACATGCTTGGCGCCGGGGATCTTGCCGTCACGCTCGACTTCGCGAGGGTCGCGCAGATCGACGAAGATCGTGCCGTCATCCTCCAGCAGCCCGGCCGCTTCCTCGGGCGACACGACCTCGATCTCGGCATTCGCCTCGTCGAGAAGTTCGCGATATCCCTTCTTTACTGCACATCCTCCAGGCCGTGGCTCGAGGCCGCCGGAATTTCGATCACAAAGACCGTTGTTTGTCACGCCTTGGCCATTGCCGCACAGGCGGCCGTCGAATCCGCCGGTGATTCATGCTTGACGACAGTCCACTCGAAACGGCACCCGCGTACCTATGTGACTTTTTCGCCTGTCGGCAACGCCACGCCTGATTGTCCCGGGTGTCGGAACACTTGGAACGGCCTGCTCGTTTTAAGTCTCACAAGGATGTGAAACTGTTCTGCAACAGGGTCGTGGAAATTTATGGAAGCTTAACGAAATCAGTATGAATCGGTATAGTCGCGCCTTACATCCGCCATGCGGAGGGCGGGACCGTCTAGCGGCGTGGAACGGGAACCGGTTTCAACCGGTGCGGGTGAAGCATGAAAATCCTCGGGAACAAAAAGGCCGTCATGCCGATCGCGATCGCGGCGGCACTTGCCTTCGGGCAGCAGCCAGCGAGCGCGCAGGGCCTGTTCGACATGCTGTTCGGCGGCGGCATTCGGCACAATCCGCAGGGCGAATTTCCGCCGCCGCCGAAGCCACGCAAGCTGCAGCCAGGCACCGGCGGCGGTGGCGCCAGGATCAGCAGCCCGACCTACAACACCTACAGGGCCGACAAGCTCGTGCGCGCCGACTTCAAGTCGCTGCTGCCGGCTCCGCTGCCCGCGACCGCGCAGGACGCTGCCTTTGTGCCGTCCGTGACCGAAAGCGCGTTCCGCGACGCGCTGGCAGGCCTAAGCGACTATGAACTCTTTGCCGAACCCGATATCGCCAAGGCGCTGATCGCCTACTACTCGGCCAATCCGGATTTCATCTGGGTGACAGGAGATTCGCCCAACAGCAGGGCGCAGGATGCGGTGCGGGTGCTTGGCGAGGCTGCCAGCTACGGCCTGACGCCCGCCGACTACTCCGTCGACGTCCCGACGGCCACGGCTTCTGCAATGCCGGAAGAGCGGATCAAGAATCTGGTCCGCTTCGAGATGGCCTTGTCGGCGCGCGTGCTGCGCTATGCCCACGATGCCCAGAGCGGCCGCGTCGACCCGAACCGCATGACCGGCTATTACGATTTCCCGGCCAAGCCGCTCGATCTCGAGGGCGTGCTGAAGACGCTGGCGCATACCCAGGAGGTGCGCACCTACCTCGAATCGCGGCACCCGCAGAACCCGGAATACCAGGCGCTGCGCGTCGAACTGGAATCGCTCCAGGCGAGCGAGGAGAACGAGATCGTCGTCGATCCGAAGCTGCTGCTGAAGCCCGGCGAAAGCAGTCCGGAACTGCCGAAGCTTTTGACATTGATCGCGCGCAACCTCGATGACGAGATGGGCGGCGCCTATGGTGAGGTCCTCGCCAGGCTCGGCAAGAGCGAGGTTTACGATCCCGAACTGGTGCCGGTGATCAAGGCGGTGCAGCAGCGGGCGGGCATGAAGGGCGACGGCGTCATCGGCCCACGCACCGTCGCTTCGCTTGCCGGAACATCCAAGGCCGACAAGATCGAAAAGGTCAGGGTTGCGCTCGAAGAGTTGCGCTGGCTCCCCTCCGACCTCGGCAGCCCGCGCGTCTTCATCAACCAGCCGGCCTTTACCGCGAGCTACATCGACAATGGCGAGGAAAAGCTGAAGACCCGCGTGGTCATCGGCAAAGTCACCAACCAAACCGCCTTCTTCTACAACCAGATCAAGCAGGTCGATTTCCATCCCTATTGGGGCGTGCCGCAGTCGATCATCGTCAACGAGATGCTGCCGAGACTGCGCAGCGATCCGGGCTATCTCGACCGCGCCGGCTATGAGGTGACGGATTCGCGCGGCCAGCGGGTTCCGTCAGCCGCAGTCGACTGGGGCGCGTATGGCGCCAAGGTACCGTTTAGCGTGCGCCAGCAGCCGAGCGAAGCCAATGCGCTCGGCGAGTTGAAGATACTCTTCCCGAACAAGCATGCCATCTACATGCACGACACGCCGCAGAAGTCTTTCTTCGAGCGCGACATGCGCGCGCTGAGCCACGGCTGCATCCGCCTGCAGGATCCGCGCGGCATGGCGGCCGCAGTGCTCGGCACCTCCGTCGATGACATCGCCGAGAAGCTGAAGCACGGCCATGCGACCGAGAATGTCACGCGCGTCATCCCGGTCTACGTCGCCTATTTCACAGCGTGGCCGGACATGTCCGGCAAGGTCGAGTATTTCGACGACGTCTACGATCGCGATTCCAAGCTGATGCAGGCGCTGGATGCGACCGAGGCGGTGCGTGCTCCGTCAACCTGAACGCTCGATGAGAGGGCGCCGGAAGCCGGCGTCGCGCCCGGCGATCAGCCAATAGACCAGGCCGGCGACGAGACCGGCGCCGGCGATGATGCTCATGTCGGCCCAGCGTTCCGGATCGTCCGGCGCGTCCGGCCAGAGCAGGATGAAACCGGCCGTCGCCGCGGCGCCGCCGAACAGCATGTGCAGCCAGAAGCTCCGCAGCGAAAAGAACTCGGCAATCAAGGCAAAGACCAGGGTCTGCGTGCCGGTTACCACGATCGTCAGGAAATAGGCGAACATACCGAGAGGCGGTACCACGAGCGCCATGATGGGCGTCACGCCCATCAGGTCGAAATAGGCGGGCGCGTCGGGGAGCGCGCTCAGTACAGCGTAGATCACGACCAACGCGATCAATCCGACGAGCACCGCCACCAGATAGCCGGCAAGTACCATAAGGATACGCTTCAGGACGTAGCCGATCATTGCAATGCACCCCCGTGCCCGCAATCATGGCGCGCAGTCAGCCATCAATCACGCGTCGACGCAAGTCTCGGATGGGCGGGGGCGGCTTACCCACGGGCGGCCGTCGTCAGGCGCCACCGCATAAGTGCTGCGAGTCCGGTAGGGACCATGTGCCTTTGCCGGCGAGATCGACGCCGTAATAGACCCTGCCGCGCAAATCGCCTTGCGGACAATCGCGCGGGATCGAGATCAGGCACATGACGACGGGATCGCCGACTTTGGAACCCGCCAGCCCCGGCTCACGGTCATAGGAAACCGCGGCTCCGCCATTGGTGAACGTCGCAGCGCTCCCGGCTTCCGGGCTGGCGGTTGCCAGCGGGTCGTCGCCCAGCCTTGCCGTCAGCGTCTTGATATGGGTGAAGCCGCATCTCCCGATCGAAGAGGGAAGGGGCTGGTCCACCGGCCTGGGTGTTCGCGCCGCCAGATCAAGCGCCTTCTTGCCGATCAAGGCGATATTGTACTCCTCAACCCAAGAGGGCGCCGAGCCATAGGTCTGCAGCGCGTTGTTCTGGGCGCTGACGATGCAGGCGGCGTCCGCCTTGCAGGCATTCCGGTCCGCAGCCAATTGTCTGGCGATCTTGCGCTTGTCACCGCCGAAGGCAGGCTCGAAGCCGCTGAGGGCCTTGGCGACCAGCACATCGATCGCCGACATCTGCGCGTCCGCGCATATTGCCTTCTCGCTGGGCAATTCAGCCTTCCGGCAATCGAAGGATGGCCCGTCTGCCAACGCAGGCCCCAGGCCTGACAGGCTCAGGATCAACACAGGCACGAGCCGAGAGATCGCTCGAATGGGGAGACGCATTTCTTGCTCCAGACCGTCGGCTTAGAAGCATCAATCTACGCGGAAAGCCGACGATGCGGAATGACTGGAAAACGGAAAGCGATCCGCCCTACTTCGGCTCGCCGGTCACCGGATCATAGGTGATTTCGACCTTGGCCTTGTCGGTCGTGTAGTAGATGACGGTATAGCCGTCGCTACTCCAGCCGACCTCCTTTATGTAGCGGAAGTCGTTCCGCTTCTCGACCTTGGCGACGATTTCCGAGAGTTTCTTGGCATTTTGCGGCGGCACCGCTTGCTCCTCCGCCGCGAAAGCCGGCCCGCCGATAAGGAAAAACGCAATACTGGTTGCCAAAACAACAGCGCGCATGACTGCCCTCAATCTCGTGTTGGCATGAGTGCGCTGAAAAATTCGCATCCCAGCCGGGTTGTTTCCGCCACGCTCGGATAATGCCTGCTCCACGGACTGGCTGGCAAGAGCGCTTCCATGGGTTCGTTTGCAAGCTCCTGAAAAAGCCAAAGCCTCGGGATTTCAATATGTAAGGAAGTTTCTGCGACCTGGTGCTTCAGGTAACAAACGGCTAACCATGGGTCCGACCGCAGACGCATTCCATTAGCTGTTCGTGGTAGAGCTTTTGGCCAGACCCTGTTAGACTTCCGGTCTAACAGGGTGGCAACGGCGCGCCGAGCCTGCCGGGGATTGTTCCGTCGGCAAACGGCGAAGTGCTTTTTCCAGCGGAAGTCGCCTGTTCTGGACCGAAAGCAGGGACCGGGGGCTCAACCATGGCTGAACGGAACTATACCCGTCAGCTCGCGACAATCATTTCTATCGACGCCGTGGGCTTTTCACGGCTGATGGGCATCGACGACGAACTTGCCGTCGCGGCCTTCGAGGAAAGGCGCGATATCATCACCGACAGTTGCGGCGCCTTTGGCGGCCGCACCTTCGGCGTCGCCGGCGACAGCATCATGGCCGAATTCGGCAATCCGATCGAAGCCTTGCGCGCGGCCTTCGATTTCCAGGATCGGATCATGGCACTCAATGCATCGGCCGCCGAAGAGATGCGCATGCCGTTCCGGGCCGGGATCAACACCGGCGACGTCATCGTCCGTGAAGGCCGCCTCTATGGCGACGATGTCAACATCGCCGCCCGGCTCCAGGAGTTCGCCCCGCATGACGGCCTCGCCATTTCCGAGACGACCTGGCATCACGTCAAGGACAAGACGGCAGCGAATTTCACCGATCTCGGCGAGTTCATGCTGAAGAACATCGCGCTGCCGGTGCGCGTCCTGATAGCCGGGCGCGATGGCAACGGTGCCGCGATGGCGGCTCCCTTGGCCGCCATCCCCACAGCGCCCGGTCACTACAAACCCGTTGCCAAGGGACCGCCGGCAATCGCGGTGCTGCCGTTCCAGGGCGACGGAAGCGAGCCCGATGTCGAATACATGGCCGATGGTATCGCCGAGGATATCATTTATGGCCTCTCCAATACCCGTTGGCTTTCGGTGATCGCCAAGGGCTCAAGCTTCCAGTTCCGCGACGACAGCCTCGGGACCAGGCTCATCGGCAATGCGCTCGGCGCGCGCTACATCGTCAGCGGCACGCTGGCGCGCCACAACGGGCAGATACGCCTCAATGCCTCGCTCACCGATACCTCGAACGGGCGCCTCGTGTGGTCACAGCGCTTCGATCGCGACCTCGTCGATATCTTCAGCCTGCGCGACCAGATCGGCTCCGAGATCGTCTCGATCCTCGACAAGGAAGTCGACCGGGCCGAGCAGGTACGGACCTTCCAGGTGCCATGGGAGAGTCTCGAGACCTGGCAATTGGTGCGGCGCGGCCGCTGGCACATGAACAGGCGCACGCGAAGCGACACAGAAATCGCACTCGAATTCTTCGACAAGGCCTACCAGGAGGATCCGAATTCCAGCGCCGTGCTGAACGAACTGGCATGGTGGTATTTCTGGCGGGCCTGGCTGCGCTTCGGCGACAGCGACGACCTGGACAAGGTCGAGGCGCTGGCGCGCAAAGCGCTTCTGATGGACAGCCTCGACGCGCGCCCACACGCTTATCTCGGCGCGGCCGACATCATGCGCGGCCAGCCGGCGTCGGCCGCCGAGCATCTGGCCGAAGCGATCCACATCAATCCGAGCTTTGCTTTCGCCCGCTCGGCAATGGGCAGCGCGCGCTTGCTGCTCGGCGACGCCGCAGGCGCGATCCCGTTCTTCCTGGATACCGAGCGGCTCAGCCCGTTCGACCTCTACCGCTTCCACAATCTGGGGGAACTGGCCGCCGCATACTGCTTCGTCGAGGACTGGCCCGCGGCAATTGCCATTGCCGATCGCTCGCTCAACCTTTCGCCGGGTTATTTCTACGCCAGGTTTCTCAAGATCGGCGCCTTGATGCGAAGCGGCCGCCGCGACGAGGCCAAGCGGGAACTTGCCATTTTCGCGACCAGACATCCCGACTTTTCCGAGCGGAGGATTCGCTGGATACCGTTCGTGGATGCGGCAAAAAACAACTTCCTGATCGCCAATTTCGACCAAGCCAAGTCCATTGCATGATCACCATCGCCGAAGACAAAGCACTGTGACGGAATTCACATACGCCGGACCGAACCAAACCTAGGCCAAGAGACGGCCGGCATCGCAGTGACGTTGACAGCCGGGGGGCCCGAACGCGCATGATCAACTGGAAGTATTTCAAAGGCATTTGGGAAGCCCAGAAAAAACAAGGCCCCGTGTCGGCGATGCCACCTTTCGACATCGATCGGCTGCGCAAGAAGGGCCTGCCGGCGCGCACAGCCAGGTTCCTCGTGCAGGATCATCCCCATTGGTGGCTGGCCTGGCTGCGGCGCTGCCACCCGAACCTCGCCATAGGCAGTAGATTTCTCCTCGTCACCAAGGGTGTGGACGTCCGCGACATATTGGAACGCGGCGACGAGTTCGAGACGCCGTACGGGCCGGAAATGACCGAGTTGGCGAGGGGATCGAACTTCATTCTCGGCATGCAGGACGGCGCCGCATATCGGCAGATGAAGTCCGCCGTGCTCAGCGCCTTTCCGCCGTCGCAGGTCGAAGCCGCCGTCAGGCCGATCGCCGAGCGCCATTCGCGCGATATCATGACCCGCGCCGCCCCGGGCTTCGATGCTGTCGCAGGGCTGATGAAGATCGTGCCGGTGCGCATCTGCCGGGACTATTTCGGCCTCGAGATCGACGACGAAACCGAATTCGCCGACTGGTCGATCGCGCTCAGCGCGCTGTTCTTCTCCGATCCGTTTGCCGACGCCACCACGCGCCAACTCGCGGTCGTCGGCGGAGATCGCCTGATCAAGGTCATCGATCGTTCGATCGCCGCGATCAGAAACAGGCAGGAGAAAGACGACCGGCCGCTGGCGCGGCTTGTCGCCCAGCTCGATCAGAAGCGCCTGTCGCTGCCCGACATCCACTCCATCATGCTCGGCATGATCGCCGGTTTCGTGCCGACTAACGTGCTTGCCGGGGGCAATTGCCTGGACGTGATCCTGTCGCGCACCGATGCGCGGCAAGCCGTCGATGCGGCGCTTGCCGAGGGCAGCACCGACAAGCTCGACAGGGCGATACTCGAAGCCATGCGCTTCAAGCCGATCTGGATCGGGCCTTGGCGTTACACCAGGCGCGACGCGATCATCGGCCAGGGCACGCGCCGCGAGCGTCTGGTCAAGGCGGGAACGGTTGTGATGCCGGCGACGCTGTCGGCGATGTTCGATCCCGAAATCGTGCAGCGGCCAAATGAATTCGATACCTCGCGGCCGCACCGCGATTACATGATTTTCGGCCACGGCATTCACTTGTGCATCGGTGCCGAGATCGCCCGCATACAGATCGGCGAATGCGTCCGCGCCCTGTTCAGCAAGCCAAAACTCAATCGCGTCCGGGGCAGGGCCGGAAAATTGGCCTATGTCGGCGCCTATCCGGCGAACCTCAAGGTCGATTTCGAGCGCTCGCCGCTTTGCCGCACCGTCGACCAGTCAATGGTCACCGTGGTTTGCCCGATCACCCGCGCCGTGCCGCTGGACGCCGTCCGCGACAAGGTCGGCGCCCTCGGCAATCCGGCGATCGACGAGGTGGGCGGCGCGCTCGACAAGGTCGGATCGATACATTTCACCAGTCTGGCCGTCGCCGCCACCGGCAAGGACGAGAAATCGGGCCTCGACACGGGGGCGCTCGTGCTCGAAATCTCCGGCGACGGCAGCACCGACGATGTCATCGGCGCCATCACGCAGGCCATAGGCCACCGGCTGAGGCCGATTTTCAGGGATGTGTGCGGTCTGTCCGACGGCGGCTCGCTGGAGAGCTTCCTGAAGAAACATAATATCGAAATGTCACCGTCCTTCGGCAGCACGGCGGGGCTGGTTTTTTCGGGCACGCCCGGCCATTCGGTGCGCCGCATCCTGGCCGAGGCCAGGCTTGCCGACAGTGTG
>NZ_RZSL01000261.1:0-8337 GCF_003997355.1 Mesorhizobium sp. M1E.F.Ca.ET.041.01.1.1
ACACGCTGGCCGCGATCCGCGCCGGGGCCTGCCACGCCTCAGTCACTGCCGGCACGCTCGCCGAGCCCGCCGACAGTGACTGAGGCGGGCAGGCCCCGGCGCGGATCGCGGCCAGCGTGTTGGCTGTCGCGAGGCCGAGGTCATTGTGCGCATGGAATTCGAGGTCGATCGGAGAATGCGCCGCGAGTGGGGCAATGAGCTCGAAGGTCGAGAAGGGGTCGAGCACGCCGACCGTGTCGGCTAATCTTACTCGGCTTGCGCCGGCGCGAGCGGCCGTGTCGACTACACGGGCGAGATGGTCGTGATCCGCCCGCGAGGCATCCTCGCAGCCGACGGCGACGAAGGGGCCGAGGGCGGCAGCCCGTTCCACCATCTGTTCGATGACCTGAAGCGCCGCGGCCCGGTCGAAGCCGAGCTTGGCCGCGAGTTGGACGTCGGAGGCCGGAAGCGACAGGTTGACGGCCGTGACGCCGCTTTGGATCGCAGCTTCAAGGTCGTGCTCGGTCATCCGACACCAGGCCATGATCCTTGCAGGAAGGCGCAGGGCGACGACAGCGCGGATGGCGGCGATCTCCTCGGCACCCATGGCTGGTGTGCCGACCTCGATCTCGGGGACGCCCGCGGCGGCCAACGCCTCGGCGATTGCCAGTTTCTCCGCCAGGGTGAAGGCGACGCCGGGCGCCTGCTCGCCGTCGCGCAGCGTCGTGTCGTTGAGGAACACCGTGCTCGTCATCAGGCATAGACCGGGTTGAAGATCTTGGGCGCCTCGCCGACGCCGGCCCAGAACGGCGAGAGGTCGCGCAGCTTTTCCACGATACCCGGCATGACATCGAGCACGCGGTCGACCTCCTCCTCGCTATTGTCGCGCGAGAAAGAGAAGCGAATCGCGCCATGCGCGGCGGTGTAGGGGATGTCCATCGCCCTGAGCACATGGCTCGGCTCCAGCGAGCCGGAGGTGCAGGCCGAGCCGGAGGAGCAGGCGATGCCCTCGCGGTTCAAGAGCAGCAGCATGCCTTCGCCCTCGATGTATTCGAAGGCGACATTGGCGGTGTTGGGCAGCCGCTCCAGCGGGTCGCCGGTGACGAAAGCGTTGGGGATGCGCTGGAGGAGGCCTTTTTCCAGACGATCGCGCAGCGCCTTCACACGGGTGTTCTCGTCGTCCATGAATTTCATGGCGAGTTCGGCCGCCTTGCCGAGCCCGACGATGCCCGGCGTGTTCTCGGTTCCGGCGCGGCGGTTGCGCTCCTGGTGCCCGCCCTTGATCAGCGAGCGGAAGCGCACGCCGCGCTTGACGTAAAGCGCACCGATGCCCTTCGGGCCGTGCAGCTTGTGGCCGGAGAGCGAAAGCATGTCGATCGGGGTGGATTTCAGGTCGATCGGAATCTTGCCGACGGTTTGCACGGCGTCGGTGTGGAACAGCGCGCCGACTTCCTTGGCGAGTTCGGCCAGCTCGGCGACGGGGAAGATCGTGCCGGTCTCGTTGTTGGCCCACATGATGGAGACGATGGCGACGCGCGAGGAGAGCGCGGCGCGGTAGGCTTCGAGGTCGAGCCGCCCGTAGCGGTCGACCGGGATGCGGTGGACCGTGATGTCGCGGCGCTTTTCGAGATCGGCGCAAAGTGAGAGCACTGCCGGATGCTCGACGGCGGAGGTGACGATCTCGGTGCGGTCGGGCATGGCTTCGAGGGCGGAAAGGATTGCGGCATTGTCGCTCTCCGTGCCACCCGAGGTGAAGATCACCTCATGGTCGAATTCCGCGCCAATCAGCGCCTGCAATTGCCTGCGCGCGGTCTTCACCGCAGCGCCGACCGATGCGCCGAAGGCGTGGATCGAGGACGGGTTGCCGAAGTGGTCGGTGAAGAAGGGCAGCATCGCCTGCACGACCTCTGGATCGACGCGGGTCGTGGCGTTGTTGTCGAGATAGACCGGCTTCATGGCGGGTTCCTCAGCTGACCGGAATGATACGGAGCGCAAGCCCCGTCGCCTCGTTGAGTTTCTGGCGCATGCCGTTGATGGTGACCGAAGCGAGCTGACAGCCGGTGCAGGCACCCGACAGCTTGACGTAAACTTGGTCGCCGTCGATATCGACGAGCTCGCAATCGCCGCCGTCGGCGCGCAGGTAGGAGCGCATGCCCTCGATCGCTTCTTCGATGAGCCGAATCTTTTGCAGCGTCGTCATCTGCCGCGTGACTGGCACCTCGGGGGCCCGCGGCAGCGCGATGGGCTCCGCCGCGGGCGCCTTGGTCATGCCGCCGGAAGCCAGGGCCGGCTGGGAAAGCGCCGGCTTCGCCTTCACTTTGTTCTTCAGGGCGCGGATGTCGGTGGAGCCGGCTGCGTAGGCTTCCTCGGTCGCGATCAGGCCTTCATTGGCCATTGCGGCGTTGACCCGGACCAGCACCTCCTCGATCTTCTCGAAGCAGGTGAGGCAGCCGCCGCCGGCCTTGGTATAATGGGTGATCTGCTCGACGCTGGTGAGCCTGTTGATGCGCACGGCGCGCTCGATCATGCCTTCGTCGACGCCGAAGCACTTGCAGACGAGGGCGCCTTCCTCGTGGTCGTCGACCCATTTCTCGCCGCGATAATTGGCGATCGCCGCCTGCAGGGCCTCGTAGCCCATCACCGAGCAATGCATCTTCTCCGGCGGCAGGCCGCCAAGGAAATCCGCGATGTCCTGGTTGGTGAGTCCGAGGGCCTCGTCGACAGTCTTGCCGATGATGAGTTCGGTCAGCGCCGAGGAGGAGGCGATGGCCGAGCCGCAGCCGAAGGTCTGGAATTTCGCGGCGGTGATCGTCTGGGTCTCCGGATCGATGCTCATCATCAGCTTGAGCGCGTCGCCGCAGGAGATGGCGCCGACCTCGCCGATGGCATTCGCCATCTCCAGCACGCCGGCGTTTTTCGGGTTGAAGAAGTATTCCTTGACCTTGTCGCTGTAGTCCCACATGGCGCCGATCCTCGTAGTCAGCCGAAGGACTTGCCGCAGGCGCATTTGTCCTGCGCATTCGGGTTGTCGAAGACGAAGCCCGAGGATTCGAGCCCGGTGACGAAATCGACGGTCATGCCGGCGACGTGGGGCTGGGAGCCGGCGTCGACATAGACCTTGATCCCGTCCGCCTCGATGACCGCGTCGCCGTCGCGCGAGGCGCTTTCCAGGCCCATCAGGTATTTGAGGCCGGCGCAGCCACCCGCCTCGACCATGATGCGCAGGCCCTCCGCCGGTTCGGCGGCGCGAGACAGCGCAGTCTTCACGGCGGTGACGGCATTTTCGGTGAGCGTGATCATGGGACGACATCTCCTTGTTCGCTGGTGCGTTCGGAGAGGCTCATGCATGCGTCGTGCCAGAGGAGAAAATTCAGCTAAAACAATGAGATGTCTTGTCGCTGTCGTGTCGGATGTCAGACATCGTCGGATATCGGACAAAGGGCATCGCCGCTTCTTTCTTCTCCCCGTAAATGGAGAAGGGGTCGCCAGCCGCTGCGGCCGCCCTGCGTGGTCGGCCCCATAGGCGATCTCAAACACTGCCATCCGACACCCGTCTGTCGGGTTTGTCGGGTCCGCGACACAGGCTTGTTTAAGCCAATCTTCCGTTTTCTCTCCGGCTAAATAGCTGAAAAGAAATCACAAAATTTTTTCTTCGGTTCGGCCGGCCGAGTTGGCACGAGTTTTGAAGCTTCCTCGTTGCGAGGCGGCAGGAGCTGCCGACCGGCATTCATGTCGCGGGTGACCGCGACGAATGGAACGAAGGAAGGAAAGCAACATGTCAGCTCTGCGTCAGATCGCATTCTACGGGAAGGGGGGGATCGGCAAGTCCACCACGTCCCAAAATACGCTCGCCGCCCTTGTCGACCTCGGCCAGAAGATCCTCATCGTCGGCTGCGACCCCAAGGCCGACTCCACCCGCCTGATCCTGAACTCGAAGGCGCAGGACACCGTGCTGCACCTCGCCGCGCAGGAAGGCTCGGTGGAAGACCTCGAGCTCGAGGACGTGCTGAAGATCGGCTACAAGAACATCAAATGCGTGGAGTCCGGCGGGCCCGAACCGGGCGTTGGCTGCGCCGGGCGCGGCGTCATCACCTCGATCAACTTCCTGGAAGAAAACGGCGCCTATGACGACGTCGACTACGTCTCCTACGACGTTCTCGGCGACGTGGTGTGCGGCGGCTTTGCGATGCCGATCCGCGAGAACAAGGCCCAGGAGATCTACATCGTCATGTCCGGCGAGATGATGGCGCTCTATGCGGCCAACAACATCGCCAAGGGCATCCTGAAATACGCCCATTCGGGCGGCGTACGCCTCGGCGGCCTGATCTGCAACGAGCGCCAGACCGACCGCGAGCTCGACCTCGCCGAGGCGCTGGCCGCGAAGCTCAACTCCAAGCTCATCCACTTCGTGCCGCGCGACAACATCGTCCAGCATGCCGAGCTCAGGAAGATGACGGTGATCCAGTACGCGCCGGACTCCAAGCAGGCGGGGGAATACCGGGCGCTGGCCGAGAAGATCCATGCCAATTCGGGCCAAGGCACGATCCCGACCCCGATTACCATGGAAGAGCTCGAGGACATGCTGCTCGACTTCGGCATCATGAAGACGGACGAGCAGATGCTCGCCGAGCTGGCCGCGAAAGAAGCGACGCTGGCGGCCGCCCAGTAACCGCCGCCGCCGACAGGG
The DNA here is from genome assembly GCF_003997355.1 of Mesorhizobium sp. M1E.F.Ca.ET.041.01.1.1. Classification (NCBI taxonomy): domain Bacteria; kingdom Pseudomonadati; phylum Pseudomonadota; class Alphaproteobacteria; order Hyphomicrobiales; family Phyllobacteriaceae; genus Mesorhizobium; species Mesorhizobium sp. M1E.F.Ca.ET.041.01.1.1. The sequence continues at coordinate 4,667 of NZ_RZSL01000261.1, forward strand.
GCGCCGGCCTTGACCCGGCGCGCCTTCCGCGAAACGGCGCCTCGCAGGCGAGGCGTCACCCGAACCTTGAAAGGGGCAGGTCCCATGAGCCTCGACTATGAAAATGACGGCGCTCTCCACGAGAAGCTGATCGAGGAAGTGCTGTCGCACTATCCAGACAAGGCGGCCAAGCGCCGCAAGAAACACCTCTCCGTCGCCGCGCCGGCGGGCGAGGACGAGGTCGCCGGCGAGGTGCAGCACCTCTCCGAATGCGACGTCAAGTCGAACATCAAGTCGATCCCCGGCGTGATGACCATCCGCGGCTGCGCCTATGCCGGCTCCAAGGGCGTGGTGTGGGGACCGATCAAGGACATGGTCCACATCTCCCACGGCCCGGTCGGCTGCGGACAGTATTCCTGGTCGCAGCGCCGCAACTACTACATCGGCAAGACCGGCATCGACACCTTCGTGACGATGCAGTTCACCTCCGACTTCCAGGAGAAGGACATCGTCTTCGGCGGCGACAAGAAGCTGGAAAAGGTGATCGACGAGATCGAGGCGCTGTTCCCGCTGAACAAGGGCGTCACAGTGCAGTCGGAATGCCCGATCGGCCTGATCGGCGACGACATCGAGGCGGTGTCCCGCAAGAAGGCCAAGGAGCACGAAAAGACAATCGTGCCGGTGCGTTGCGAGGGCTTCCGCGGCGTCTCCCAGTCGCTCGGCCACCACATCGCCAACGACTCGATCCGCGACTGGGTCTTCGACGAGAAGGAAGTCGAGTTCGAGGCGGGACCTTACGACGTCAACGTCATCGGCGACTACAACATCGGCGGCGACGCCTGGGCCTCGCGCATCCTGCTCGAGGAGATGGGCTTGCGCGTCGTCGGCAACTGGTCGGGCGATGCGACGCTCGCCGAGATCGAGCGCGCGCCGAAGGCCAAGCTCAATCTCATCCACTGCTACCGGTCGATGAACTACATCTGCCGGCACATGGAAGAGAAATACGGCGTCGCCTGGATGGAGTACAACTTCTTCGGGCCCTCCCAGATCGAAGCCTCCATGCGCAAGATCGCCAAGCATTTCGGACCGGAGATCGAGGAGAAGACCGAGGAGGTCATCGCCAAATATCGCCCGATGGTGGATGCGGTGATCGCCAAATACCGGCCGCGCCTCGAAGGCAAGACGGTGATGCTCTATGTCGGCGGCCTGCGCCCCCGTCACGTCATCACGGCCTACGAAGACCTCGGAATGGAGATCGTCGGTACCGGCTACGAGTTCGGCCACAACGACGATTACCAGCGCACCGGCCACTACGTGAAGAAGGGGACGCTGATCTACGACGACGTGACCGGCTACGAACTGGAGAAGTTCATCGAGGGTATCCGCCCCGATCTCGTCGGCTCCGGCATCAAGGAGAAGTACCCGGTGCAAAAGATGGGCGTTCCGTTCCGCCAGATGCACTCCTGGGACTATTCCGGCCCGTATCACGGCTATGACGGCTTCGCCATCTTCGCCCGCGACATGGATCTGGCCATCAACAACCCAGTCTGGGGTCTTTACGACGCCCCCTGGAAGAAGAAGGCCGTGCCGCCGACGGCGATTGCCGCCGAATGAGAACCTGGCCTCTCCGCCCAGGCGGGGAGGTCGATGAGCGCCCGCGGCCTTGACCCGGGGAGTCCTTTCAACGTCTCGATGTCCCTGTGCCGCCGTATGGCGCGGTCAGTAGGAAAAGAGGTGATCACCATGCCGCAGTCGGCCGAAAAAGTCCTTGACCACGCTCCCCTGTTCCGCGAGCCGGAATACAGGCAGATGCTTGCCGAGAAGAAGATCAACTTCGAATGCCCGCACCCGGACCAGATCGTTACCGATCAGCGCGAATTCACCAAGAGCTGGGAATACCGCGAGAAGAACCTGGCCCGCGAAGCGCTGGTCGTGAATCCGGCCAAGGCCTGTCAGCCGCTCGGCGCGGTGTTCGCGGCGGCCGGCTTCGAACGGACGATGTCCTTCGTTCACGGCAGCCAGGGCTGCGTCGCCTATTACCGCTCGCACCTGTCGCGTCACTTCAAGGAGCCGTCCTCGGCGGTCTCCTCCTCGATGACCGAGGATGCGGCGGTGTTCGGCGGCCTGAAGAACATGATCGACGGGCTCGCCAACACCTACAAGCTCTACGATCCGAAGATGATCGCGGTCTCGACCACCTGCATGGCGGAGGTGATCGGCGACGACCTGCACGGCTTCATCGAGAACGCCAGGAACGAAGGCTCGGTGCCGCAGGACTTCGACGTGCCATTCGCCCACACGCCGGCCTTCGTAGGCAGCCATGTCGACGGCTATGATGTCATGGTCAAGGGCGTGCTGGAGAACTTCTGGAAGGGCAAGGAGCGCACGGAAGCCGCCGGGACCATCAACATCATTCCCGGCTTCGACGGCTTCTGCGTCGGCAACAACCGCGAACTGAAGCGCCTGCTCGACCTGATGGGTGTGTCCTACACCTTCATCCAGGACGCCTCCGACCAGTACGACACGCCGTCGGACGGCGAATACCGGATGTATGACGGCGGCACCAAGATCGAGGACGTGAAGGCGGCGCTGAACGCCGAGGCCACGCTGTCGCTGCAGCACTACAACACCCGCAAGACGCTAGAGTATTGCGGGGAAGTCGGGCAGGCCACTGCCTCCTTCCACTACCCGCTCGGCATCCAGGCGACCGACGCGTTCCTGATGAAGGTCTCGGAGATTTCCGGCAAGGAGATCCCGGAGGCGATCCGCCTGGAGCGTGGCCGCCTGGTCGACGCCATGGCCGACAGCCAGTCCTGGCTGCACGGCAAGAAATACGCGATCTACGGCGACCCGGACTTCGTCTACGCCATGGCCCGCTTCATCATGGAGACCGGCGGCGAGCCGACCCATTGCCTCGCCACCAACGGCACAAAGGCCTGGGAAGACGAGATAAAGGAACTGTTCGCCTCCTCTCCCTTCGGCAAGGATGCACAGGTCTGGGCAGGCAAGGACCTCTGGGCGCTGCGTTCGCTGCTTTTCACCGAGCCGGTGGATCTCTTGATCGGCAATTCCTACGGCAAGTATCTGGAGCGCGACACCGGCACGCCGCTGATCAGGCTGATGTTCCCGATCTTCGACCGCCATCATCACCACCGCTTCCCGCTGATGGGCTACCAGGGCGGCCTGCGCGTGCTGACGACGATTCTCGACAAGATTTTCGACAAGCTCGACCGCGAGACGATCGACCCGGGTGTCACGGACTATTCTTTCGACCTAACCCGCTAAGAGCTGCGGCCGGCTTCCACCGGAGCCGGCCGCTTTTTGACGGACTTTGGAGACCGGCGCAATGTCCTCGCTCAGTGCCAAAATCCAGGATGTCTTCAACGAGCCTGCCTGCGACAAGAACCGGGGCAAGGAGGCCAAGGCGCGTAAGAAGGGCTGCTCCAAGCCGCTGACGCCGGGGGCGGCCGCCGGCGGCTGCGCCTTCGACGGCGCCAAGATCGTGCTGCAGCCGATCACCGACGTGGCGCATCTGATCCACGCGCCGCTCGCCTGCGAGGGCAATTCCTGGGACAATCGCGGCGCCGCCTCGTCAGGGCCGACGCTGTGGCGCACCAGCTTCACCACCGACTTGACCGAACTCGACGTGGTGATGGGGCAGGGCGAGCGGAAGCTCTTCAAGGCGATCCGCG
>NZ_RZSL01000262.1:0-8335 GCF_003997355.1 Mesorhizobium sp. M1E.F.Ca.ET.041.01.1.1
ATACATTGGCCCGCATCGGCGAAACCTACAAAGCCCACCCCATGCCCTACTGACGTGACCTATTCCAATTCAAGCAACTATGTCCGGGGAGCACAGGATGACGTCAGCGGCAATGGAAAACGGCGGCGACCCGGAAGCCGCGGTTGCGCGGCGTTATCGCTCCCCACAGCGCGCCGATGTGTCTGCCTGGAACCAGACGCTGGACGCCATTCTCTCGCACCGAACCACGCGCGCCTATCTTCCCAAAGAACTGCCGGACGGCACGCTCGAGCTTATCGTCGCCGCTGCGCAGTCGGCACCGACGTCATCCAACTTGCAGGCCTGGAGCGTCGTCGCGGTTGAAGATCCTGACCGCAAAGCACGTCTCGCCGAGCTGGCGGCGACCAATCGGCACATCGAGCAAGCGCCGCTGCTGGTCGTCTGGCTCGCCGACCTGTCGCGGCTGCGCGCCATCGCCTGCCTGTCCGTTTGCCGCGGCGATGGCCTCGACTACCAAGAGAGCCTTCTGCTCGCCGTGATCGACGCCGCACTCGCCGCCCAGAACGCAGTCGTCGCGATCGACTCGCTTGGCCTCGGCTCCTGCTACATCGGCGCGATGCGCAACCGTCCCGCCGAGGTGGCCGAGGAGCTTGGCCTCCCGCCCGAAGCGTTCGCGGTGTTCGGGCTGACTGTGGGCTATCCCGATCCGGCCGGCGCGAGCGACGTCAAGCCACGGCTCGGGCAAGAGACCGTTCTGCATCGCGAGCGCTACCGGCCCGGGCTCAACGATCAGGATCTGGCCGCCTACAACGCGACCTTGCGGACCTTCCAGCAGGAACAGGGCATGCCGGCGATCGACTGGACGCTGCAGGTTGCGAACCGCATCGGCAGCGTCGAAACGCTGAGGGGACGCGAGCGCCTTGGGCCGACGCTGAAGGAGCTGGGCTTCAAGCTGAGCTGAGACTCCGAAGAGGAGGGCTTCTCGTCTACTCTGCCGCGACGATCGACAGGCGCGTCTGCTGGTGGGGCAGCTGCGGCGGCAGGTCCAGTCCGCCCGAACGCAGCGCTTCGGCCCGCAGCCAGTTGCGGAAGTGCTCCACGGCTGCGAGCTTCTCCTTGTGCGGCGTGGTCGCGAAGAAATACGAGAACTCGACCGAATGCGGCGTGCCGAACGGGCTGACCAGCCGCCCCGAGGCGAGGTCGCCCTCCGCGAGCCTGAGCTTGCCGAGGCCGATCCCCTTGCCGGCTACCGCCGCGTCGAGAACGAGTGAAGACAGGCTGAGCCTGATGCCGCCCTTGACCAGCCGACTGGACAGACCCTGCGCACGCAGCCAGCCTTTCCAGTCCGGGCAGCTCGTGTCGTGCTCCGGACCTTCCTCGTGAAGGATGGGAACGCCGCGCAAGGCCTCGGGCCCACGATGCAATTGATGATCGCGTGCAAATTCCGGGCTGCACACCGGCAGCACCGCCTCCGAGAACAGCCGCTCCGTGACCAGCCCCGGATAGCCGCCCGGGCCGTAGCGGATGACGCAGTCGACGTCCTCGCTGGCAAGATCGGCGAGCCGTGCCGACGCGTCGACCAGCACGTCCATCCCCGGCACAGCCTCGCGCAGGCCGTCGAGGCGCGGGATCAGCCATTTGCTGGCGAAGGATGGCGCGACGGACACGCGGATCGGCGAGTCGTCGGGATAACTGGCGACCTGCGATACGGACTCCACCACGACTTCGAACGCCTCGGTGAGGCCGGGCATCAACGCACGGCCGGCTGCCGTGAGATGGAGCTGGCCGCGGTCGCGGTCGAACAGCGTCACGCCAAGGTGGTCCTCGAGCAGGCGGATCTGCTGACCGACGGCGGTCGAGGTCACGTGCAGCTCATCGGCCGCGCGCATGAAGCTCAAATGGCGAGCGGTGGCAACGAACGCCCGCAAAGACGTCAGCGGTGGCAGCCTCGCTAGGCTCGGCTGCAATCTCTTTGCTCTCGTGCCGGTCGAAACACCCATGGCGTCATTCAACACACTGACGGGAAGCGCGGCGAGAGCGGGTTTTGCGCGGGGGAGAGTGGTCGCAAATTCATTTGCCGGAGCGGGCGCATCGACCGGAACGGAAATCTACGAAATCGAAATGTCTACAAAACTTGTAGAAATTATCCCTCGGCCTGATTTGCGTCGTCCGCGAAGCGCCGCTTTCACGCCGCCAAAGAAAATCGTTCTTCCGCTTCCGCGGCCTCGCGAGGAACATTCGCGCTTACCCGCGGCGTTCGGCTTGCGGGACCAGTCGGTGCTGTTTCCGGAGCAAGAAGCCATGTCCCTCGATCGCCGCCAATTCAACCAGCTGCTGTTTCTAGGAGCGGCGAGCTTCGCCTTGCCGGGCGGTGCGTCCGTTGCTGTTGCCGCCGAGGGAGCTCCCGTCGCCGGCGGCACGCTCAATTGGGCCTATTATCCCGATCCGTCCTCGCTGATCGCGATCAACACGACCTCGGGCACCGGCCAGGCGATCGGACCGAAGGTCAATGAGGGCCTGCTCACCTATGACTACGACCTCAACGCGCAGCCGTTGCTCGCGACGGAATGGTCGATCAGCGATGACGGTCTGCGCTACACCTTCAAGCTGCGCGAGGGCGTGAAGTGGCACGACGGCAAGGACTTCACCTCCGAGGACGTGGCCTTCACGATCCTGCGGCTGAAGGAAGCGCATCCGCGCGGCCGTATCACCTACCAGAACGTCACTGCCGTCGAGACGCCGGATCCGCACACCGCCATCATCGTGCTGTCCAAGCCGGCGCCCTACCTGATCACGGCCGTCAGCAGCTCCGAATCGCCGATCGTGCCGAAGCACGTTTACGAGACCTTCAAGCCGGAAGAACAGCCGAAGCTCGAGCAGACGATCGGCACGGGGCCGTTTATCCTCAAGGAATGGGTGCCCGGCAGCCATTTGATCTTCGATCGCAACCCCGACTACTGGGACAAGCCGAAACCCTATCTCGACCGTGTCGTGCTGCGCGTCATCCTCGATCCTTCGGCGCGCGCGGCCGCGCTCGAGACCGGCGAGATCGACATCGGCGCCAACCCGGTACCGCTCGCCGACATCGAGCGGTTGAAGGCCAATCCGAACCTGGTCGTCGACACGAAGACCTATGCCTATTCCGGCCCGCAGCAGCAGCTGTTCTTCAACTACGAAAACGAGAAGCTGACCAAGCGCGACGTGCGGCTCGCAATCGCCCACTCGATCGATCTGCAGAAGCTGGTCGAGATCGCGCTCTACGGCTACGCCCAGGTCTCGCCGAGCCCGGTGAGCACGGCACTGCCGAAATGGTACGATCCCAGCATCAAGGCGCGCGAATACGACACCGCCAAGGCGGAGCAGCTTCTCGACAGCGCCGGACATCCGCGCGGCGCTGACGGCATCCGATTCAAGCTACGGCTCGCCTACAACGCGTTTCTCACGCCGGCCTATGCCGATTTCATCAAGCAGCAGCTCGCAGTCGTGGGCATCGACGCCGAGATCCTCAAGCTCGACCTGGCGACGTTCCTCAAGACGGTCTACACCGACCGCGCCTGGGACATCGTTGTCGAGTCGCTGTCGAACACGTTCGATCCGACGCTGGGCGTACAGCGCGCCTACTGGTCGAAGAATTTCAAGATCGGCCTCGTCTTCTCCAATGCCAGCCACTATGCCAACCCGGAGGTCGACCAGATCCTCGAGGCGGCGGCGATCGAGCCCGACGAGGCCAAGCGTCGCGAGCTCTGGTACAAGTTCCAGCATATCATCCACGAGGACGTGGTTTCGGTCGATCTCGTCGCCGCCGGCGCACAGATCGTTGCCAACAAGAAGGTGAGGAATTTCGCCCCTGGCGCCGAAGGCATCAACAACAGCTTTGGCCAAATCTGGCTCGACCCTAACGCCTGAGACACCCAACCGCGGGAACTGGGCCGCATCCGTTGCGGCCCTTTTTTTCATGCCTCCGGTTTGACTTTGTTCGACACGGACGACCCGCAGCCGGATCACGCCAGCGGGCGTAGCGCGACGTGGGGCTGGAGGATGAGTTTGGCCAGCGCGATCGCCTGCCCCAGCTGCTCGCCGATCGAGCTCGATTCCCAGGCGACACCTCGTAGCGGATGGCCGATCGCGAAGACATTCCCGTGCACGCGGCCATTGGCGCCGATGACCTTGCCGTCGGCCGTGGCATCGATGCCGAAGCCCGTCGAATGCGGGCGCACGACACCGGTCTCCAGCAGGCTTTCGACGAACGGGTCGGCGATGCGTCGCCAATTATGCTCCTGGTGGCCGCGGCAGTTCACGACGCCATCGAAGCGTAGCCGCTCGACGATGCCGGTGCGGCGCCAGCGTATCTCGGAGACGATCTGGTCGCCGTCGGGCTGAAGGCCGAGGACACGGCCGGCCGCTCCGCTCCATCGGCCTTGAGCTTGCGCTCGCGCAAGCCGGTCATGGGAAGGCGGCGCCGCGCGATGCGCGGTGACGTCCCAGACAGCGCGCAGATGGCGGGCGAAACGAAGACGCTCCTCGTCCGACGCGCCTTGCCACAACGCCACGATCGTCGGGCGAAGCACGATCGGCAGGCCCTGCCAGTCGAGCCCGGCGGCGGCGATCGCGCGGCGTTCCGCCTTGACCGCAGCGAGCAGCGCCTTCGCTGTCCTCGGCAGCGGCTGCCCCGCGAGGAAATCGCGCCACGGCTCCGTGTTGCGTCTTCTCTCCACGATCTGGCCTCGCCGTGACACCACTTGGTAGCTGCCCTTAAAGCCGCGCGCCTCCATGCTCGCCACCACGTCGACCATGCTGAGGCTGGAGCCGATCAGCAGCAGTTTCTCGCGGCCGGCGAGCCGGTCGAGCGCGGCGGCATTCCAGGGATCCTCGACATACCTAGGGTGGTTGGCGACCGCAGCTTCCGTCGGCGGCAGCGGCGAGCGGAACACGCCGGTGGCGAGCACGGCCTCGGTAGAGACGATCTGCTGGCCGTCGCTGCTGCCGACGCAGACGCCGTGCGGGCCGACCAGCACCTCTGTCGCCGACGCCTTCACATGGCGAAAGGTCGCGCGTTGTCCGGCTTCATCGATCGCGCGGTTGAGCTCGGACTGGACGTAGGTTCCATAGAGCCAGCGAGGCGGGCTGGAATCGTGCACATCGTCGGGCGGTGTCCAGCCAAGCGCCGGTCCATTCTCGGAGAGCCAGCGCACAAGATGATCCGGATCGTTGGGATGCAGGGAGAAGATGCGGGCGGCGCCGTTGACCAGGTGCTCGGGATCGGCGGTGCTGTAGGCGACACCGCGGCCAAGCTCGGCGCGGCGTTCGACGATGGTGATCGCCAGCGGCTCGCTCGCGCTATCGAGCAGCTTAATCGCCGTCGTTGCGCCGGCGAAACCGCCGCCGACAATGGTGATGGAACGGACCGAAGTGATGGGCGGGGACATCGGGTTCTCGATAAGGCACGCGCGGCTCAGCTGAAGAAGCGGTTTGCCGGCCGCTTCAGCCCGAGATTCTCGCGCAGCGTCCTGCCCTCATATTCGCGCCGGAAGATGCCGCGCCGCTGCAGCTCGGGAACGACCCTGTCGACGAACTCGTCGAGGCCCGCGGGCAGATAAGGGAACATCACGTTGAAGCCGTCAGAGCCTTCCTCTTCCAGCCATTGCTGCATTTCGTCGGCAATGGTCTGGGGCGTGCCGACGAAGGCGAGCCCCGCATAGCCGCCGAGCCGCTGCGCGAGCTGGCGAACTGTGAGGTCCTCGCGACGTGCCAGGCTGACCACCCGCTCCAGGCTGCTCTTGCTGGCGTTCGTATCGGCTATCTCGGGCATCGGACCATCTGGATCGAAGCCCGATGCATCGTGGCCGATCGCGATCGACAGCGACGCAATAGCGCTGTCGTAGTGGACGAGGCTGTCGAGCTTCGCTCGCTTTGCACGGGCCTCTTCGACCGTGTCGCCGACAACCACGAAGGCGCCGGGCAGGATCTTCAGCTCGTCCCGCGAGCGTCCGATCTTCTCCATGCGTCCCTTCACGTCGGCGTAGAAGCGCTTGCCGGCGGCGAGGTCGGGCGTTGCTGCGAACACCGCCTCGGCGGTCTCGGCGGCGAGCTGGCGGCCGGGCTCGGAGGCGCCGGCCTGGACGATGACCGGCCAGCCCTGCGGCGGGCGAGCGATGTTGAGTGGCCCGCGCACCGACAGATGCTCACCCTTGTGGCCAAGCACGTGCATCTTGTCGGGATCGAAGTAGAGGCCGCTTTCGACGTCGCGCACGAAGGCGTCGTCGGCAAAACTATCCCACAGGCCGGTGACCACATCATAGAACTCACGTGCTCGCTCATAGCGCTCGCCGTGCTCCATATGCTCGTCCAGCCCGAAGTTGAGCGCCGCGTCCGGATTGGAGGTCGTGACGATGTTCCAGCCGGCGCGGCCGCCGCTGATGTGGTCGAGCGAGGCGAAACGCCGGGCAATGTGGTAGGGCGCGTCGAAGGTCGTCGAGGCGGTCGCGATGAGGCCGATGCGTTCGGTTACCACGGCGAGCGCCGAAAGCAGCGTGAACGGTTCGAACGACGTCACCGTGTGGCTGCGCTTCAGTGCCTCGACCGGCATGTTGAGCACGGCCAAGTGGTCGGCCATGAAGAAGGCGTCGAAGCGGCCCTGCTCGAGCTTGCGGATGAAGGTCTTGAGGTGCTCGAAGTTGAAGTTGGCGTCGGGATAGGCGCCGGGGTAGCGCCAGGCGCCGGTGTGAAGGCTCACCGGACGCATGAAGGCACCGAGCCGCAGCTGACGTTTTTCACTCATGGTGAGCTTCTCTTTCGTTCTTCGGGGCTCATTCGGCTGCTTGAGGCTGATGCCGGCGGCCGGCGAGCACATTCCTCTGCATGGCCGTCAGCGACGAGCGCACTGCCTCGGCGCCGTGCTCCAACATCCTGGCCTCGTAGTGCGCAAGCGCGTCGAGCAGCGGTTTGTCGCCACGCTTGGCCGCGACCAGCTCCGGCACCAGCAGCCCGGCATCAAAGATCGCTGTGTTGCCGCCGAGCGCACGGAAGTAGGTCATCGCGTGGATGGCGTCGCCGAGCTGCGTGACCCGACGCGTCGGCCACGGGTCGACCGGCCGCGATGTATGTACGTGCAGCAGCGCCACCGTCGAGGGATCGGTGTAACGGATGAGCTTCACGATTTCGGGATGCCAGCGGCCGATCCTCGTGAGCAGCAGATCGAGAAGCTGCTCACCTGACAGCTTCGCCAATTCGGCGTCCGTCGCAAGCTCGTCCTGGCCATAGGCGGTGTTCCACCAGACGTAGCTTGTCGTGTTGTTGAAGTGGAAGCCGGAGATGTCCTTGTGCGTCGGGTCGTCCAGGCCGATCAGCCCGTATTTCCGGTGTGCCGCCGGGTCGACGCGGTGGCTCGTTACCATCAGGCTGTGGCCGGCGTGCGGCCGGATCCCGACATTGTAATCGAGCAGCAAGTGAGAGATCTGGTGAAGCGCGGCCGCATGAAGCGTCATCTTGCCGGCAAGCCGCCTCACGCCCGTGTCGAAGCTCTGCGCCTGCGGAACGAGCTGCCGGCGCACACGCGACTTCGCGCCGTCGGCTCCGACCAGAACGTCGGCGTGGACCGAACTGCCGTCCTCGAAATGCGCGACGACCGAACCGTCCGGTTGCTCCTCGTAGCGCGAGAAGACCTTGCCGTAGCGTACGATGCCGTCGAGGCCACTGAGCAGGATCTGGCGCAGCGTGATGCGGCTCACGGATTTTTCGATGTGGGTGTCGTCCGCCTCTCCGAGCGCGTTGCCGCCGCCCCAGGCGTTGTCGCCCAGGATTTGGAAATTCTCGTCTAGCAGGAGGTTGCAGTCGGGCGCGCGGCCGAGCGTTGCGATGAAAGCCTCGTAGAGCTCCGACGGCAGGTTGGCGATCAGCGAGTCGATGCCGCGCTGGCGTATGCGCAGCCTGAATCCCTGGACGTAATCGGCTCGGGCTCTGTCCTTCTCGAAGACGGTGACCCCGATGCCATTCTTCTTCAGGCCCTGGGCGAGGGTGAGGCCGCCCGGTCCGGCGCCAATTACGGCCACGTCCACATGTTCGATAGTCATGGAATTCAGCTCCGATCGTAGAGTCCGGCTGCCCGATCGCTATTCGGCCGCTGCGAGCTTCACCTGCCTGGCGGGCGTCGGCGCCAACTGCGATTGTGCAGCAGCTTGCTTCGCAGCATGCCGGCCGAAGGCCGCCTTGGCGGCGATCGTGCGGATCATGTGGTTCTGCGGCGCATGCGAGCGGGCGGTGATTGTGTCGCGATGGTGCCTCTCAAGCTGGAAGTCGCGATTGAGACCGGGATTGCCGGAAAGCTCCAACGCCAGCGAAGTAACCGCCACCGCATTGT